>NZ_JABUYD010000019.1:0-83940 GCF_014897515.1 Brevibacterium sp. FME17 | reverse complement strand
TCATCGCCAGCCTCGTCCTCCGCCTCAGGTGACACTTACAGGACACGCGCTAGGCAGAAGATGCCGATGAGCAGCGACTTCTTCGAGTACTTCAACATTTCAACGGCTGGCAGCGCCGCCTCATTTTTGTCCTTCTTCACTTCTGCGAGTTCAGGGGATTCGGTCAGCCGAAGTCTGATGAAAAGTCCGATTACGACGAGCACCGCGGAGATGAGGAAGGGAATGCGCCATCCCCAGGACATGAACTGATCGTTGGGCATCAGTTGGACGAGGAAGAAGACGAGGCTGGAGAGAACCGATCCGGCGGGGACGCCGGCTTGCGGCCAGCTGCCGTAGAAGGCCTTCTTATGCGCAGGTGCGTGTTCGACAGCCATGAGCACAGCACCACCCCATTCACCGCCAACGCCGAATCCCTGTACTACTCGCAGGAGCACGAGGAGGACGGGAGCAGCCACTCCGATCGTTGCGTACCCGGGCAGGAGGCCGATTGCGAAGGTGGCAATACCCATCATGAGAAGGGAAAGCACAAGCATCGATTTGCGGCTGAGTCGGTCCCCGAAATGCCCGAAGATCAAGCCGCCCAGCGGCCGGGCGACAAAGGCGACTGCGAAGGTACTCAGTGAGGCCAGCTGCCCCGCTACCGGGTCCAGGTCGGGAAAGAACTGTTCATTGAGCACGAGTACTGCCGCGGTACCGAAGAGGAAGTAGTCATACCATTCGACGGTGGTTCCGATAAAACTGGCGAAAGCGACTTTGGACGGATTGCTCGCCGCCCCATTCCCGTTCCCAGACGCTGCAGTCGCGCTGTTCGCAGGAGTATTGAGTTCTGGATTCGTCATTGATCCTCGTACCTCTATATCTGATCTGTCTTCGTTCTCTTTACAAATTCCGATGCCCGCCGCCCGTCTGCCTGCTCAGCCGTGGCAAGCAATCACCCCGGTGCGATCCCCGTCCACGGCACCAGCTGCTCGACTGCAGCGGCGACGTCGAAGGCCGTGCGGTCGTCGAAGGGATGGGCGATGACCTGTAGGCCCGTCGGGATTCCGCAGTCGGCCATGCCGGAGGGCACGTTGACGATCGGCACCCGGTTGCAGATGTTGAAGGGCATCGTCATGTGCGACTGCCAATAGTGCTCGAGCCGCACTCCCCCGCCGTCGCCGCCAGCGCCATTACCAGCACCGACTTCTTCCCGGCCCACACCGTTCGAGTCGATCGTGATCCCGTCGAGGTAGCTGGCATCGGCTTCGAGTCCTGCCACCGCCGAGGTGGGGGCCAGGAGGACATCGAATCTCTCCATTGCGGTCGCAAGTTCCGCCTGGATCTGCGCCTCAGCGGCCAGCCCTTCGTAGAACGTATGACGGCTGGCGACCGCCTCGGCGTCGGCCATGATCTGGAGCGTGTAGTCGGCCAGCGTGTCCTCGTGCCCGCGCGTCGCGGCCCGCATCGCGGGGGCGAGGATATTGCCGAAGTGCGTGAACGCGGTTTCGAAGATCCGCTCCGCCGTCCACGGCAGTTCGACCTCTTCGACAATTGCCCCCGCAGCCTCGAGCGCCGAGGCGACCGCCCGGGTATTGGCGATGATGTCCTCACCGACGGGGAAGTCACCCAGGCGCAGGCAGAGAGCGATCCGCTTCCCCTTCAACCCTTCGACCACCTCGGCGGAGGTGGCATCGAAGCCGTCGAGGAAACCGGGTGAGGTGATGGTGGCGTGGTCGCTGGGATCGACGCCGACCATCACCCGGGCAAGCAGAGCGGTGTCGGCGACGGTGCGCGCCATCGGTCCGTCCCCGCGGTACCAGTCGGCGGCCAAGGGCTGGACGCCGGGAATCCGACCATAGGGTGCCTTGAATCCGACGGTGCCGGTGAACGCGGCGGGCAGCCGGGTCGATCCGGCGATGTCCGAGGCTGTGGCCAGGGGCGCGAAGCCCGCCGCCAGCGCCGCGCCCGAGCCGCCCGAGGACCCGCCGGGCGAGAGTTCAGGGTTCCACGGATTGCGGGTCACGCCCCACATCGGGGAATGGGTGACCGTCGCGCAGCTGAGTTCCGGCGAGGTCGCTCGGGCATGGACGAACCCTCCGGCTGCGCGGATGCGGGCGATGATCGCCCCGTCTGCTCCGGCCACGGTGTCGCGTTCGTGGATGAGCCCCTGGCTCAGCGTCCGCCCGGCGATCGCGTGCTTCTCCTTGGCGATCACGGGCAGGCCGAGCAATGGCCGGGCGGCGGCCGCCTCGGTGAGCTCATCATTCGATGCGTGTGCGTAGAAGCCTTCGGCCTCCCTCGCCGAGGTGACCGCCTCCTCCACGACCTCCGTGACCGCATTGATGCGCTCGTCCTCGGACGTGATCCTTCCGATCTGGGAGGTGAGGTATTCGACCGGGGAGAGTTCCGTCGACCGAAACTTCGTCAGTGCCTCGCTCGCGGACAGTGCCCAGGGTTCGCTGTTGGTCATGCGCGTGCCTCGGCGACGGATTTCCCGACCCACACTTCACCCTCGCGGTCCTCACTGAGTTCACCGTTGACCAACTCCGTGGCGACGTTGGTGAGGACACCGAGGCCGCGGATCATGTCCTCGTCCGTAGTGAACTCGCGTTCGCAGTGGGAGACGCCGTCGACGCTGGGCACGAACATCATCACGGCGGGCACCCGGTGGTTCATGGCCACGGAATCGTGGCCGGCCATGGTCTCGAGGCGCCGGATCGACAGCCCCTCGTTGGCCACAGCCTTCTCGGCCAACTCGACACCGGTCTCCGGGAAATAGAGCTTGCCGCGGACGTCGAAGTCCTCAACTTTGATGGTGATGTCGTGGTCCAGGGCGATGCTCGCGATCTGCTGGTGCAGGGAGTCCCGGGCGGCCTTGACGATGTCCGGGTCCGAGGAGCGGAGGTCGGCGACCATGTGCACGCGGCGGGGGACGACGATGGGTGAGTTGGGTTCGACGACGTGCTGGCCGACCGAGGACACGAGTGCTTCGTCGGCGAACTCGTTGACCACGTCGGCGACGGCGAGGACGATCTTTGCGCCTGCGACGAGGGCGTCGTGGCGATCGGCCATGGCGGTGGCGCCGGTGTGGGACTGTTCGCCGAGGACGTCGATGTCGAGCTTCTGCGTGTACCAGCTGGATTCGACGACGCCGATGTTCGTGGCCTCACGCTCGAGTATGCGGCCCTGTTCGATGTGGATCTCCGCGTAAGAGATCGCCTCGGGTGGGGCGTCGGTGCCGTTGTAGCCGATTGCGGCGAGCGCCTCGGCGACTGACGTGCCTTCGAGGTCTTGGACGGCAAGCATCTCGTCGAGGTCGAAGAGTCCGGCGTAGACGGAGCTGCCCATGATGGACGGGGCGAAGCGTCCGCCTTCCTCGTTGAACCAGTTGACCACGGCGATATTGAATCGGGGCTTCTGCCCGGATTCGGCGACGTTCTCTTTGACCCGCAGGGCTGCGAAGAGGGCTGCGATGACTCCGTAGGCACCGTCGAAGCGACCGCCCAGAGGCTGGGAGTCCAGGTGTGAACCGATGAGGACGTAGGGGGCGTCGGGGACGAGTTCGAGGCAGGCGAACATGTTGCCGATCGCATCCACGCGCACCTCGAAGCCGTTGCCTTCGGCCCAGCCGCGCATCCAGTCACGGCTCTGCTTGTCCTCGAGAGTCAGTGCCTGCCGGTCGACGCCGTCGTTGTCGGTGGCGCCGAATGTGGCGACGTGGTGGAAGTCGGTGAGGAAGGCAGCGTCGCTGGACGCTGCCGCAGACGAGGAGGCTGCGGTCGAAGTTCCGGGGGATGCTGTGGTCATGGTGCGTCTCTTTCTCTTGCGAGTCTGGTGCTGAAGTGGGATTCGGATCGCCGAGGTGGCCCGGCGGTCACCCCAGCCGGCCCCGGGTCTCGGGGAGGCGGGTGACGAAGATGAGGACGAGGACGATCACCGCGCAGATGGTCATGTAGAACCCTGGTGCGGTGTTGACGCCGGTGATGTCGACGAGCCAGGTGCCGACGAACGGAGCGGTTCCGCCGAGGATGGCGTAGGAGATGTTGTAGCTGATCGCTGCCGAGGTGAAACGGGTCTTCGTGGAGAAGCGCTCACAGAAGAAGGTGTAGCAGCCTCCGCCGTAGCAGCACAGGGAGATGACGAAGATCGTCTGCCCGAGGAATGCCAGGCCCATATTGCCGCTGGTGACCAGGCCGAAGGCGGGGATCGATGTAATGGCCAGGAGGATGGAGCCGGCGATGAGCATCGGCTTGCGTCCGACCCTGTCGCCGATGGCTCCGGCGATGGGAAGGAAGATCGTGTAGCTGGCCATGGCGATGGCATTCGTCAGTAGTGACTGTTCGCGGGTGAGGTCGCCGGTGGTCTGGATGTATGTGACGAAGTAGGCCGAGAGCATGTAGAAGCCCAGGGCGGTGAGTCCGAGGACGAAGAAGACCTGGAGCATGCCCACGGAGTTCTCGCGGAAGGAGTCGCGGATCGGGCTGAACTCCTTGGGGCGTTCGGCCGCGGTCTTCTTGAACAGATCGGACTCGTCGGTGCGCGAGCGGATCCAGAGACCGACGGCCGAGAGCGGCAGAGCCAAGAGGAAGGGAATGCGCCAGCCCCAGGAGTCGAAGGAGGCATCGCTCATCACCGTCGAGAGCAGCAGGATGAGGCCGCCGGCGAAGACAGAGGGCAGTGCGGTGGCGGCGAGGGTGATGTTGATCCACAGTCCGCGCTTGCCCACCGGTGCGTGTTCGTAGACGAAGGAGGGTCCGCCGACCGATTCGCCGCCGGCGGAGAAGCCCTGGCCCAGTCGGGCGAGGATGAGCAGGATGGGCGCGAACCAGCCGATCTGGTCGAAGCCGGGCAGGATGCCGATGAGAGCGGTGCAGATGCCGACGAGGAAGATCGTGACCGTCAGCGTCTTGCGCCTGCCGACCTTGTCACCGAGGGCACCGAAGAACAGTCCGCCCAGGGGCCGCATAACGAAGGCAACGCCGAATGTCGCGAAGATGACGAGCAGGCCGGTGACCCGGTCGCCGTCGGGGAAGAAATACTCGGAGAGGATGACGGCCGAGAGCCCGTAGAGCGTGAAGTCGTAGAACTCGACGAACTGGCCGATGCTGCCGCCGACGAGCACCTTCTTCTGCATGCTCGTGGTCTTGCCGGACTGTTTCGGTTGTGTCGTGGGCGTCGCAGGTGTCGCGGACATAGAAGCTCCCTTGCCTAGTCCTCAGGTGTGGGAACCATTGTTGCCCGGCTTCGTGCATCAGTCCAACAGATACTTTTTAACCTGGCCATAGATCTACTTGATGAGCCGTAAGTCCAGTTGTTGAGTGGCGCGGGTATGCGCCCGAGCACGCTGCCGTGCGAGACTGCTCGCAGGCTCAAACTCGCAGTCACACAACTGCGCGAGGCCCCATACCCACAGACCACTCAAGGAGACGAACTATGTGCCGAGCAGTCACCTGCACTACCTGCGGCAAGACGACCTGGGACGGATGCGGACTCCACATCGACTCCGTCAAGCGCGAGGTTCCTGCACAGCAGTGGTGCGGCGGCCATGATCCGGAACCCGAGCAGAAGGGCAACCTCGTCCAGAGGCTGTTCGGACTCGGAAACTGACCCCAGAGACTCGGTCCCGGAGCCGTCCATCTCGGGCCGGCTGACTAGCCCGGGCCTGCCGTCGGCCTACTGCTCCGCGGGTCCCAGGATCTCCCTGGTCAGTTCGCTGAACGCACGCGCTCGTCGGCTCAGACGTACCTCTTTGGGCCACACCATGGACAGGTCGATGCTCGGGAAGTCGTCGAGCAGCGGCACGTCGACGGTCATCGATCCGATGTACGTTCCCGAGGACACGCTCTGGCTCAGCAGCGAGTATCCGTGGCCCATCGCGACGAATGATCGGACGGTCTCATAGCCGGCGAAGCTGTGTCGCACTTTCGGCACGATGCCGGCGATGCGGAAGAGCTCATCGTAGTACTGCCGGGAGAACGGCAGATCGAGCTGAATGTAATCCTCCTCGGCGAGTTCGCGCAGATGGATCGGGTGCGGTCCATCCGCTCCCCCGCCGAGGTGGTGGTCGAGTGCTACGAGGGCGTGCGGGTGGACGACGTCGATGAGGAACGAGTCGAAACGGTCGGTCAGTCCCAGCGTGTACGTCAGCGCGATGTCGCAGACGCCGGCGATGACTGCTGTCTGCAGTTCGTGGAGGTTGGCTTCGAAGTAGTTGACTCTCACGTCGGGGTAGCGTTTTTCGAACTCCGCGTGGATGAGCGGCAGCCTGGTCGGGGCGATGGGCGAGAAGACCCCGACCGTGAGATTGCCGCTCAGCGACTGGGCCAGTCCGTGCGCGGTCTCCCCCAGTGCGTCGGAGGATTCGAGGAACGGATTGACCTCGAAGAGGAAGCGTCGGCCTGCGGGTGAGAGCACCACGGAACGATTCTTCTGGCGGATGAAAAGGTCGATGCCCAGGGTCCGCTCGAGCTGGGCCATGGCTGTCGAGATCGCCGATTGGGTGACGTTGAGATGCTTGGCCGCCTCGGTCATGTTCTCCCTGCGGGCAACTTCTTGGAAGTATCGGAGTTGGACGAGAGTGAAGTCGAGGGCCATAGACGCAATCATCCCACTCGACGGCACAGACACCTCTCAACCGGTGCACGGCCAATGGAATGTCTCTTCAGGGGGTCGAGGAAATAGACTTGCATCGTGCTTGCCAACCCTGCGGTCGATAACCTGCCCACGCTGCCCCATGATGTTCTGGCTTCCATCCCGAGCCCGAGCGTCTCCAGCTTCTCGCTGGGCCCTCTGACGATCCACTTCTACGCGCTGTGCATCCTCGCCGGCATCGTCATCGCCATCGTGCTGACCAACCACCGACTGGTCAAGCGCGGCGTGCCTGATTGGGAGGTCCTCGACATTGCGACCTTGGCCGTCCCCATGGCCATCGTCGGGGCCAGGATCTATCACGTCATCACGCACTACACGGACTACTTCGGCCCTGGGCGCAATCCGTGGAACCCCTTCGAGCCCGGTTCCGTGTGGGCGATCTGGGAGGGCGGAATCGCCATCTTCGGATCACTGATCGGCGGCACCCTGGGCGCGCTGATCATGTGCCGCCGGCTCAACATCAGACTCTCAACTCTCCTCGATGCCATCGCCCCCGGGCTGATTCTCGCCCAGGCTTGTGGACGCTTCGGCAACTGGTTCAATCAGGAGCTCTTCGGTCAGCCGACGACTCTGCCCTGGGGTCTGGAGATCGATCCGAACAATTCGGCCTTCCCTCCAGGACTGCCCGTCGACACCCTCTTCCACCCGACGTTCCTCTACGAAGTCATCTGGAACAGCCTCGGCGCCCTGGTTCTGCTGTGGCTGGGACGCCACGTGTTCTTCCAGTGGGGACGCCTCTTCGGCATGTATCTCGTCTGGTACGGCGCCGGCCGCATCGTGTGGGAATCCATCCGCCTCGACCCCAGCTTCGTCGTCCTCGGTCTGCGCACCAACGTATGGGCAGCGATCGGCGCTGTTGCCCTGGGTCTCCTCATCATCGGCATCCAACGAATGCGGCATCCCGAGCCCGAGGAGTCTCCGTTCATCAAGGGCCGGGAAGTCGAGCCGGAACCCGCGGACTGATCAGCGCATCAGAGCCGAGCGATTGACCAACCTACCCAGCCGGAGTCGCTGTTTCAGGCGACCAAGGGCCCGCCGGTCTTCCAATACCCGAGGAAGGAGATGCGCTCCTTCGCGATTCCCAGGTCCTTCGTCAGATAGCGCCTGATTCGTGTGACAGCACCAGACTCTCCGGCGATCCAGATATACAGGTCCTCGCTCAGATCTTCAGGGGCACGGCGGCCTCCCCATTCCCGGGACAATGTTTCGAGCCCAGATCCGGGGCCCGTGATCGGCTCGCGCACCAGCGCCCTGTCACCGGTCGGCAACAGGTTCCCGTCGAGCGGGTTCGATGCTTCAGCGAGGATCTCGACCTTCGTGCCTTCGCCGAGGCTGCGGTGGATGTTCGCGATCGCAGGGAAGGCCGTCTCGTCGCCGATGAGCAGCAGCTCGGCCGCCGTTCCCGGATCCCAGTGGAGCCCGTACCCGGTGAATCCATTGCGCACGTCGGGGCCGTTGATGACGACATGATCTCCCACCCCGACTTCTTGAGCCCACTGCGATGCGGGCCCCGAGGGGTGATGGATGAAGACGTCGACGTCGACTTCGCGCGCTTCGGGTCGAACCCCCGACGGAGTGTAGGTCCGCAGCACATTTCGCTCGTGCGCCGGCAGCTGTCTCCAGCGCGCGTACCAGTGCGATGGATGCGGTGTCGGATCCGTGAGCAGTCCGAAATCAGCGATGCTTCCGTCCGGCAAGGGGAAGACCAATTTGATCCTCTGGTCGAGACCCCATGGAGCAAAGTAGTCAAGAGTCTCGCCCGTGAACGTCACACGAATGAAGTTCGGTGCGATTTGAGCGATCGCGGACACCGTGACCGGAAACGCCGTATAGGCCCACGGTCGAGGCGCCTCGACTTTCATGCCTGATCGGCGAGGTAGCTCTCGATGTCATCGAGAACCTTATGAGCGCCCTTCGGCCCCACCCCAGAGACCCAATAGCTGGTGTCGACAGACGTCACGGAGGGAAACGCGTTCGAGTTTCCGGCAATCACCTTAGGCACAGCGGAATCGTCGCTGACATCGTCTGCGGTGACGAAGACGGCGTCGGCTCTGGCGTCGACGGCGTTCTCCGATGAGATATCGGCCTGCAGTCCGTCGGCCCAATGCTGATCAGGAATCGAATAGCCCACGCATTCGAGCAGGCTGCCGGCGAATGAGTCCGGACCATAGAGACTCAATGTCGTCCCGTCTCGCGGCCGAATCATCTGTGCGGTCTCACCGTCGATTCCGTATTCGGCTTTGATGGATTCGCACCGCTCGTCGACCTCGGCGAGGAGCGCCTCGGTATCGTCCTTTCGGTCAAGGGCATCCCCGATCAGAAGCGCATTGTCCTTCCACGAATCGGCGTGGTTGGCGATGAAGACCGTCGGAGCAATCGCATCAAGCTCGTCGTAGAGCTTCGAATGCCGTGATTCGGTGCCGAGGATAAGATCCGGCTCCAGAGCCGCAATAGCTTCAAGGTCCGGCTCGGGCACCGTCCCGACGGATTCGATGCCGTCGACGCCGAGGTAGTCGGGAATGCCTGCAACGTTGCTCGCCACTGCCGCACCTAGCGGTGTCACACCGAGCGCGACCGCGGTGTCGAGCTCGAGGGGTTCCAGGGTCACGACCTTGTCGGTCTTCGCAATGATTTCGGCAGTTCCACGCGCGTGTTCGACCGAGTGCGTACCTGCCCCTTCATTCGGCTCCGCTGCACGGCTGCCGCTGTCGCATGCGGTCAGGACGGCGAGGAGACTGATTGCGACACCGATTGCAGCTGGTCGGAGTCGGACTGCGGTTGGGTTCATGGTCAACTTCCGTCACGATGAGCGGTCGCACAGCTAGCGCGACCCGGCCATAGGTAAGGCTACCCTGACCATGAACCAGGGGCCAGTCTTAATCAGACCATGGATCACTTCGAATTGGTCGGCCGACGATGACCGATCAGCCCTCAGTGATCCACTCCTTGAGCAGACCAAGGCCCTCGTTGATCTGGTCGAGTCCGATGCCGGAGTAGGCCAGACGGATGTAATGCCGGTCCTCCCCTCCCTGCCTCCTGCCGAAGTGCTCGCGGGTGCAGAAGGAGACTCCGGTGTTGTGCAGCGCCTCGGTGGAGAAATCGGCGAGGGTGGAAATCCCCTTGGCTTCCATCGCTTCGGTGACATCGGGGAAGACGTAGAATGTCGACCCGGGAGTAGCCACGCTCATTCCCGGTATCGAGTTGATGATCGAGCATGTGGCATCACGGCGTTTGCGCAGCACCTCGAGCATCCGCCCAACGGAGTCCTGCGGTCCTTGGAGCGCGGCGATGCCCGCCCACTGGACGTATTGGGTGGTGCAGGATTCGTCGTTGGTGTTCATCGTGGAAATCGCCCCAGCGACCTCCGGTGGTGCGACGGCACAGCCTAGCCGGGATCCCGTCATCGCGAACTTCTTGCTGAATGTGTAGAGGATGACGGTGCGCTCGCGCATACCGTCGAGTGCGGCGATGGACGTCGAACGGCCCTTGTAGCGCATCTCGAAATAGGCTTCGTCGGACAGAACCCAGAGGTCGAATTCCTGCGCGATCGCGGCGATCGCCTCACGTTCGGCATCGGTGGACTCGGCCGAGATCGGGTTCTGCAGGTCGTTGTAGATGATGGCCACTGTCTTGTCATCGATGGAGGCCCGCAGATGGTCGAGGTCGATGGCGAACCCGTCGTCAGTGGGCTCATACCTGTAGGGAAGCGCGGTCCCGCCGAGGTACTCGATCTGGGATTCATAGATCGGGAACCCTGGGTTGGGGTAGAGCACGCCCTCGCCCGGATCCATGACCGCCTGGAGGAACTTCGTGATCACCGGCTTGCCACCGGTGGTGACGATCACCTCGGCGGGGTCGATGCTCATGCCTCGCCGGGATCCGATGTCTGCTGCCAGTGCCGCACGCAGCTCCGGAATTCCGGGGCCTGGGCAGTACCCGGTTTTGCCATCTTTGATGGCCTGATCCATGGCTTCGACGATGTGGCCGGCCATGGGGAAATTGAGGTCGCCGAGGTGGAAGGGATAGACCTGGTTGCCCTGAGCCTTCCATTCGGCGGCGGCCTGGGCGACCCGGAACGCGGTCTCGGTGCCCAGGTTGTCCAGGCGTTGAGCGGTCTTCATTGTCGGCTCCTTCAAACGGGTGGGATGTCTGCGGTCCGGCGTCCTCATCCGAGACGGCATCGACGTCCTGATCCGAAGCGAGACAGCAACGGAATCAGCGACCGTACTTCACACGATAGAGGACGTGGTCAAGATATGAGTCGTAGCCGGAAAGCCGCGAGCGGGTCCGCCTAGGATGGGCTCATGGATGTCACGATCTCCTCCTTGGCTCAGCGACCGGATCTTCTCGACGCGTTCAATCAGCTAGAGAACACCTGGCCCGAGTTCATGCGACACGACCCCATCGGGAACCTCTATTACCGACAGGACGTTCTCGTCCAGTTCGCCGAGTATGTGCTCATCGCCCACACCTCAACGGATGAGATCGTGGGCAAGGCGCATTCGATTCCTGTCTACTTAGACGGCGATCAGCTGCCGATTGACGGATGGGACGGCGCGATCCGCCGCGGGATCGAGACGAAACTGACCGGGAATCAGCCCAATGCTCTGGCCGCACTGGAGATCTTCGTCAGATCCGACAAGCAGGGCCTGGGGTTGTCCGCGACGATCCTTACCGGCCTGAGAGACCACGCGAAGAGCTTGGGTTTCGCCGAGGTGATCGTCCCAGTTCGCCCCAATGGCAAAGACGACATCCAGGAGCCGATGGACACCTACGCGTTCCGAACCCGAGACGATGGCCTACCCGTCGATCCGTGGCTGCGCACGCACATTCGTGCAGGTGGACGCATCGATGGAGTCGCACCGCGTTCGATGGTCATTACGGGGACTCTCGACGAGTGGCGGGCGTGGACAGGCCTGCCGATGGACGCGTCGGGCTCGATCGACGTTCCGCATGCTCTCGCGCCGGTGCTCTGCGATGTCGAGCACAAGACTGCTGTCTACATCGAGCCGAATGTGTGGGTTCGCCACCGTACCGGGTTATGAGGCCCGCTATTCGCTCGGAGCGATGAACAGCTTCCTCAAGATGGATCTGGCAGGTATTTTTCCGTCTCGTGTTTTGGAGACGAACCCATACGTCACACGGCAGAGGGCAAGGTCAAGATGTTGCACTAATGCCAGCACCTCAAGGGGACGATCAATCTGAGTTGCGGTCTGAAATGTCTAGGACAGATTCTCGAGTGACGACGGAAGTCTCCAGCACGCTCACGTGGGCAGGCCCAATCCCGTTCTCGACTCTGTCGAGCAATAGACGGCAAGCTTCTGCCCCGAGCTCGCGCGTTGGCTGCTTGATCATGGTCAATGGTGGATCATAGACCGCTGCCCAGGAACTGTCGTCGAAGCCGATCACCGATACATCCTCTGGTATCCGCAGACCAGCAGATCGAATCGCAGCCAAAGTTCCTGTCAGCGCCTCCGTTTCAGTGCAGAAGATTGCTGTCGGTCGCTTCTTCATCGATAGCATGCGGCCGAGGTCTTCACGAACATGATGTTCCGTCTTCTCTCCCATAGAGACCAGATCGATATCGAGTTCGACTCCGGAATCGGCCAGGGCATCGAGATATCCCATCATTCTTTCGCCATCTGTCCAGAGGTCATTCTGCGCTGCCTCTGAGAGTTCGCTCTGCCAGCGAGGACGGTACTCGTTCGGTGGGCCCCAAACGAAGCCGATGCGTGAGTGCCCTAGTGAAATCAACGACGTGACGGCTTGACGGACGGACTCGCGGTTATTGATGATCACCGTGTCGAGCTCGGCATCGGAGATCTGCCGGTCGAGCAGCACCACCGGTATTGATTGGTCTCGCGCACTTCTGAGAATGTCACCGTGCCCGGTTCCGCGAATCGATGACGAGAGAATGATTCCATCGACTCGGTTGTCCACAAGGAGATTGACTGCAGAGGTTTCATTCTCGACGTCTTCGTACGTACTCATCAGAAGAATCCCGTAACCTTTTGCCGTTGCCAGTTCGGATGCACCACGCACCGCGTCGCCGAAGAACGGGTTGGAGACATCCGCGACCACCACTCCGATCGTCCGGCTACTTCCGGTGGAAACGCTCTGCGCCAATCTGTTGGGGCGGTACCCCAACTTCTGTGCTGCGGTGAGTACGCGGTCGCGTGCGTCGGCGCTCACATAGCCGTACCCGCCGAGCGTACGGGCAGCCGTTGCACGGCCGACTCCGGCAGCCTTGGCCACCTCAGAGATAGTGGGAGTCCGCCTCACGCAGCACCTCCTCAATTCGCACGTTAGAACTGCATCGTCATCGGCCATTCGGACTTCTTCAGAATGATGCGATCACGCCAGCACATGTCATTGCTCTGTCTCACAACCGCAGGGTCTCCCTCTGCCAAAGGCCGATTCAACGAAACACTGTTCGCGTGAAGCGGCCGCACCAGCATAAAGCCCACGATTGAGATACACGTCCGGCAGAACACTGCCCTTCTGCCAGCCGAGATGGAGCAGTTCGACCATGAATCCGGCAAGAAACGCATCACCGCATCCCATAGTATCGACAATGGTGGAGGGGCACTCCACCAGATGGGCCGGCGTTGCGAACCAACGCTGCCCATCGGTGAGCAGCGCTCCCTCTCGGCCCCGAGTTCCAAGTGCGAGTCCCGCCCCCCTGGCGACGATATCTCCCAACAGGTCACGTGCACTGGCCACATCAAGGTCGGAGCACGACACCAATGCAAGGTCGACGTGTGGAGCCACCTGCCGAAGATAGTCTCCGGTTCGATGTTCAGCTTCGTCTGAGAAGTCAAAGCTGAGCAGGGGCCCAGTGGTGCTCAGCTTTGGGAGCTCAGCCTCGGTGGCTGAGTAGGCACTGCTGTGAACCACATCGAAACTCGACGCATAGTCGAATCGTCCATCTGCAAGATCAATCGGCTCACTGACGGTGACACCTCCACCGTTCCATCTTGCAAATGTACGATCTCCGTCGAGGACTTCAAGGGTCGAAATGCCGGAGGGACCTTGGCGAACAACAGAGTGCCCGGTTCGCACTCCTTCTGCCTCAATCGAGGTTCGAATGAATGTACCGAGGTCATCATTGCCGAAGGCTCCCAGATATGACGCAGCAACCCCCAGTCGATGCGCATAGACTGCCACGTTGACTGCGTTGCCCCCCGGGTACTCGACTTTCCGGTCAAGATACCGATCGACGATATTGTCTCCGAACCCAAGTATCTTCACCGTGATTGAGCTCCTCATATAGTCGTAGTCCGAAATCAGAGCGTTCCGCCATTGGCGCTGGCGAAGGCGTTCACGCCAAACTCTCCTGGCCGGGATGGATCGGATCAGAAGCACCCATCCCGGCTCTTACTCGACGCTCAGTACTCCATAACGCGGTAGTAGCGACGAAGGTCGAGCGAATGGTCTCGAACACGCGCAAGGTGCTTTGCAACCCTGTCCATGACTGTGTCGAGGACTATTGGGCCCATCAGCGCTCTGGTCTCGTCGCTGAAGCCGGCCAGTTCATAGTCTTTGGTGTCGAAGACGGTGACATCACCTGAAACTCGCTTCGTGAAAGCCTCCGCACGGTCCGTCAGCGGCCGAGTCTCGTCCTCGCCCTTGAACACCATCACCGATGTGTCTTCCTCAATGAGCTCGAGTGAACCGTGGAACAGTTCGGCGCTGTTGACTCTCGTGGTGTGCAACCACTGCATCTCTTCAAGAATGCACATCGAATAGAGATAGGTGAATCCCCAGAGCGGGCCACCACCGATGAGGAAGTAATACGCCGAGTCCTTGTGAGACTCTGCGAACGACTGCGCTCCCTCTTCGGCGGCTTCTGCAACTTTAACCAAGGCCTCAGGCAATCCGGCGAGATCATCCGCCACCTTCGCATAGTCCGGGAACTCACCTCTGGTGTGGAGCAGACGCCCCACCAAAAGCAGAAGCTGCATGTCGAACGGCCATGTCTTCGGTTTCGACGAAAGAACATGCTCGACGGACTGACCGATTGGAGATTCGGGGTGACCGGTGAAGGCTACGGTGATCGCGCCCTTGTCCTTCACGTACTCAATCGCCTCAATGACATCCCTTGTGGTTCCCGTCACCGATGCGAATACCGCAAGTGTGCTCTTGCCCAATCGGGAATCACCGGATTCGATCAGTTCTTTTGAGATCGCAGCACGCACGGGCAGTGTCGAGCGCCTTTGTGCCAGGTGCTCGTACGGCAGCATCTGAGCGTAGGTACCTCCCGAACCGATCAGCAGCACGTTGTCTATGCCCTGCTCGATCAAGCTGTCAGCAAGGTCCTCCACCTGAGGTCGCAAGGCAACCGCACTGGCGATCCGCTGCCGAAACTCATCCTCGTTGAAATCGAGCATTGTCTGATCCTCTTTTCGTCATCATCAGAAAGTGATACCGGTCTCATGCAGGAATCATATTTCCACACCGGCAGTCGCCACGTCAACAGATTCATCATTTTGCTGACGCACAGCCTCATGAAAGCGAACGTTTTGGAAACTTCATCCAGGATCCTCTTGAAATGTGGTTTGGATCACGGCACAATCTATACGTAATATGACACCGGTATCATACGGCGAAAGTCGATTTTGCCGGCAGTGTCGCCTTCGAGGGTCCTCCCTCGGCACTGCCGCTCACTGCCGGCAGAAGGGTTCGATAAATGCGATACGTGACAAGAACGAGCCTGGCGCTGGTCGTCAGCATTTCGCTGCTGACGTCTGCCTGCACTCCAAAAGCGGCCGACCAGCCCAATACCGACATCACAAGCGAACCGGACTTCTCGAGCACCTTGAGCATTCTCACCAAGTTCGGCGGTGAGCCAGATAGTCAGTACTTCGGAGACCTGGCCGATGATTACATGAAGCTGCACCCATCAGTGAAGATCGAACTCATCCAGGAGACAGATCAATCGGTCAAGGACAAGACCAAAACGCTTGCCGCCTCGGGGGCACTGCCTGACATCTACTTCAGTTGGAACGGCCAGTGGGCGAGAAATTTTATCGACGGCGGAATTGCGGCTGACCTCACCGACTTGATCGCACCGGAGACGGAATGGGGTGGGACTTTTGGTGAAACGTCTCTTGAGGCCTTCAAGTTCGACGACCGCTACTACGCCGTCCCACTTTACAACAACGCAAAATTCGTCGGTTTCAACAAACGCGCATTCGCAGAGGCCGGAATCAAGGTTCCTAAGACTTTTGCCGACCTGATTTCGGCGTGCAAACCATTACGAGAAGCCGGATACGAGCCAATGGCGTTCGGCAACAAGGACGGATGGCCAGCTCTGCACTACCTCCAACAGCTTTTCGCCTACAACGTTCCAGACGACGTGCTGAAGCGCGATTTCGATCCGAAGACAGCGACCTGGGACGACCCTGGATATCTCGACGCGCTCGCTCAATTCAAACGCCTGTCAACCGAATGCACAGGTAGCAAGGACGGTGCGAACGGAGTTCTCTACACCACAGCACAGGAGAACTTCGCGAATGAACGATCGGCGATGTACTACCAGGAAATGCTCGAGTTCGGCAGTTCGGCCGGAGACGATGCTCCACTCGATGAGGAGAACATGGGCATCTTCCAACTTCCGTTTCCTTCGGGCTCGAATGGTGATCCAAACGCTCTGGAGGGAGCGCCCGAGGGATACATGGCCAACTCGAAGTCACCCAATGCCCCGCTCGCCGTCGACTTCTTGAAATTCGCTACCAAGAAGAGGAACGCGGAGACTCTCGCCTCGCCGCCGTATGGGCAGCCAAGCACCGTCGACGGTGCGGTCACTGAAGACACGGCCAGCGACGCGATCAATGAGGGCGTCGACAAGATCAACCAAGCCTCGCGCCTTGACCCGTGGATCGATACTGCGAGTGTTCCGCAGGTTGCCGATGCCTGGCTCGCAGGCGGTGAAGCGCTGATCAGCGGTACATCGACTCCGCAGGAGGTACTCGACAGCGTACAACTGGCAAACGAGCTTGTTCCTTGATCGCCAAACGATCATTGGCGATCGTCCGGTATTTCCAACCCATTCTCCGTAGAGGGATCGACAAACATGTACTCACATTTTCATAGATTTCGAGGCTTGCTGTGGCTCTTACCGGCGCTCATCGTTCTCACTGCCTTCGTCTACGTTCCGCTGGTCCAGAATTTCGGCTTTGCCACCCAGCGATCGAACATCTTCTCTGGAGACAGTGAATTCATCGGTCTGCGGAACTTCGAGGTCTTGATCAAAGATCCCATCTTCTGGCGTTCTCTCTTCAACAATCTCCTTTTCGCCGCAGTATCTGTCGTCTGTCAGGTGGGAGGTGCACTGGTTGTTGCCGCTGCAGTGGAAAGTGTGAGGTCCCGACGTCTGCGTCAAGCCCTCCGGGTGATCTACTTTGTTCCGTCCGCAGTCTCCATCACAGTGGCAGGCCTGCTCTTCTACTTCATCTACGAACCCGACATCGGAATGCTCAATGGTGCACTGAACGCCGTCGGTCTCGACTCCCTTACTCATGCTTGGCTGGGGCAGTCGAGCACCGCGATGATCGCAATCATCATCATGAGCCAGTGGCAGGGTTTCGGCTACACCGCCCTTCTCTTCACCGTGGCGATACAACGAGTTCCCGGCGAACTCTACGAAGCGGCTCAAATCGACGGCATCGGTCCGGTCAGAAGATTCTTCTCCATCACAGTTCCCCTGGTGAGAGAAATGTCCGGGCTGCTCACCATAGTCACGGTCTCCGGCGCCTTCCAAGTATTCAACGAGGTAATGGTGATGACGAGTGGCGGACCGAACAATTCGACTCAGGTCCTTGGCACCTGGCTTTATCACAACGGATTCGTTCGCAACGACTTCGGATACGCAGCCGCCATCGCAATCGTCATATTCTTCGTCACGCTGATAATCGGCCTTGTACAGCTTTGGTATACGCGCCGAAGAAAGGTGGAACTGTGAGGCAAAAGAGAATCGTCAAGCGGAGAGACTTTCTCGCTATTATCGGCCGTATCCTCATCTGGTCGCTGCTCATCGCACTTCTCGTCGTGGTCGTCTATCCGCTTCTGTGGATGGTCGGCAACGGCTTCAAATCCAACGCCGAGTTGTTTGGAAACCCCTTTGCCCTTCCTGGGGAATGGAGATGGAGCAACTACGTTGACGCATGGAATCAGGGTGTCAGCAGCTACCTCACCACCAGCGTCCTGGTGACTGTGTCATCGACTATCACCACGGTGTTCATCAGCGCTTGGGCGGCATACGGCCTCACCCGGGTGAAGATTCCATTCAGCGGTACGTGGACTGCGATCATTCTCGGCGGACTCATGCTCGCTCCACCGGTTGCTTTGGTGCCCTTGGTGCGCATGTTCCAGGCTCTCGGACTCTACGATTCCTTCTGGGCTCTGATCATCTTGTACACCGCTTTCAGGATCCCCTTCACAACATTCCTCATACGCTCATACATGATTGATCTGCCCGCAGAGATCGACGAGGCGGCGGAGGTTGACGGAGCGAGTCGATGGACGACGTTCTGGACGGTCATTCTGCCGATGTGCAAGCCGATCATCATCTCGACGATCATCCTTCATGTCCTCTTCTCGTGGAACGAGTACATATTCGCCATGGTCTTCACAACAGGTACCGGCGTCCAAACACTACCGATCGGCTTGACCAGCCTCATGAGCCGATTCGGCACGGACTTCCCGCTGGTTTTCGCGGGAATGGTGATCGCCGCACTGCCTGTCATCTTCGTATTCCTGTTGTGTCAGCGCTACTTCATCAAAGGAATTACCGACGGAATTGGCAAATGACTGCCAAATATGCAAACGAGCCGAACGGACATGGAAATGAAGCGCATCATCGAACGCGTCTCCGGATCAAATTCCTCCTACCAACACCGCACGTCGATGGAGTGCCTAAAAGAATCTTGCACGTAACTCAATCCTGACCCGCACGCCTCTTGATACAGCGAGGACTCTCCAGAGGGCAGCGAACCGACGAAAGGAACGCCATGGCCAATGCAAACTATCAAAACGTCACGTTGAAGTATCCACACACTGACCAAGCTGCAGTATCAAATCTCAATCTCGACATCAGGGATGGAGAATTCCTCGTGCTTGTCGGACCCTCAGGCTGCGGGAAATCGACAGCGCTGCGCATGCTCGCGGGACTTGAAGAGGTTTCGACAGGCAGACTACTTATCGACGGCGAAGACATGACCGCGGTCGAGCCGAAAGATCGCGACATAGCAATGGTGTTTCAGAACTACGCCCTGTATCCCCATATGAGCGTCGCAGACAATATCGGATTCGGACTGAAGATCGCGGGCGTCAAAAGGGCCGACCGCCACCGTCGGATTCAAGAAGTCGCGGAGAAACTTGACCTGACTGACTATTTGGATCGGAAGCCCAAGGCTCTCTCCGGAGGTCAACGCCAGCGCGTGGCCATGGGACGGGCTATCATTCGAAAGCCACGGGTCTTCCTTATGGACGAGCCACTTTCCAATCTCGATGCCAAACTCAGGGTTCAGACCCGCACATGGATCGCCTCGTTGCAGCGTGAGCTTGGAGTCACGACCGTATACGTCACACACGATCAGACGGAGGCCCTCACCATGGGCCATCGAATCGCAGTCCTTAAACTGGGTGAGCTCCAACAGGTTGGAACGCCGAGGGAACTGCTAGATCGCCCGATCAATACTTTCGTTGCGAGCTTCATCGGCAGCCCTGCCATGAATTTGGTCGACATGGCCGTATCGGCAAATGGAATTGTTTTCGGCAACGCAGATATGCCACTTGCGCCGGTGGTGCTTAACGCACTTTCGACCGCTCGCGTAACAGTCGGTATCCGTCCCGAAGATCTCAAGATACGCAGTGCTGGCCTCGACGGAATCTCGGTCCGAACCAAGGTCATCGAAGAGCTCGGTGCCGATGGCTACCTACATGGCATCATCGAGTCACCAAGCGGCGAACACCCTTTGGTAGTCCGGGTCGACGGTCGATCCCACGCAGCAGAAGGAGAATTCATCACTGTATTGCCAGAACCGGAGAATGTTCATCTATTCGATTCCTTGACAGGTAAACGGATCGGAACTCCAAGGGGACTCGACACCAACTGACGCAACCAAGAACTCGAGCCGTCACCGAAGAGGCCCAAATCTCGAGGCGCTCTCTAGTTCGCTCACCCCTCGCTCGGTACGATGAACAGCTTCCTCAAGGGTGCTTCGTTAACGTACCAGCGAGTCTTCATTCCGTCCTCGAGGCGGACCAAAGTGCCTGATGAGAGCTCAATCGGCGGCAGGTCCGATTCATCGAATTCGATCCGGCCGGTGCCGCTGACGACAAGGAAGACCTCCTCGCCTTCGATGTCGCGCATGTCGCCGGCGCTCATCTCCCACAGCCCGTAGTCGGCTCCTGTGATCGTCCCGAGCTGGGCGAACGCGGTGGTCGGCTCGTCGGGTGCCGCCGAGTTTTCTTCGTCTGCCCCGGCAGAGCCATCCACCCGCTGCCAGTCCTCGATCGGCTCGTGGTCGAGAGGGTATTCGCGGGTATCGATCGGCTTCGCTGCGCTCATGCGATCAGTGTAACCAGGGACTGCGCGATATCACCCCACCGAGGCTTCATTCGCCATTTGGTGCGGATCGGCGATGACTTCGATGACGAGAGGGCAGGCTACGCCGTCGCCTGCCGCTTCTGCACTGTATTCTGCCATGCGCGCGACAGCAGCAGTGAGCTGTTCCCGATCAGTCACCCGAATACCCTCAGCACCCAACCCCTCGGCCGCTCGTGAGATCGAAGGCCACGTCATGAACGCGTTTTCGGGTTTCGCTCCGACATCGATGAGTTTGAGGTATTCGGCACCGTAGCAGCCGTCATTGATGACGATGATGATCAGCGGCAGCGACTGTCGGACGGCAGTGGTGATCTCCACGAGGCCCTGCATCGCACCGCCATCGCCGACCCAGACAACTGTCGGCAGTGTCTGGTCGACCGATGCGACTCCGACTCCTGCACCGATGCCCAACCCAATCGAGCCGAAGTATCCCGGATAGTCCATTGTGCCGGGAGACGGCGTGATGTGCGGCCACACGGACACCGTGAATCGACCGACATCGGTCAACTGGCGAGTTCCCGGTGGCAGCACTCTGTCTATTTCGACAGCCGCCTCGCGCGCGTCGACGTAACCGCCGCCGGTTGTCGAGGTGAAATGTTCGCGATCCTCTCCTGCGTTGGCCTCCGCGATGTCGGCCAGACGACGAGACTCGCTCGGCTCCTGCCCTACTTCACGAAGGATCTCCAGCAGATCCTCCGCAGCAGCACCGGCATCCGCGACCACTCCGAGTGAGATCGGACCATATTTCGCCAGCGCCTCCGGATCGGAATCGACCTGAATAACGCGCTTGTCAGCCAGGAGTCGATAGCTGTCCGTCTGCCAGTTGTTGAGCGATGCCCCCAGCGCAAGTACAACGTCGGACTGCCCGATGTGGTCGGCACCGAGTCTGCTCGAAAGAGTTCCGAAGATCCCGAGATTCTCAGGCTGTCCGGAGAACAGCTCGCGCCCGAGCAGGCTGGTCATCACAGGAGCGTCGATCAGCCGAGCCAGTTCAAGCACAGCGTCACTTGCACCTGTCCTGACGGCGCCAAGGCCAGCGACGACAAGCGGGCGCTTCGCAGCCAGCAGCATCGCCGCTGCGCTTTCGACGCAGTCCGAATCAGGGCGAATGCGCTGAGGCGCAAACGACGGCCAGGTCGGCACTTCGTAGTCAACGTCTGCCGACATCAGCGGGAGCGGAATGTCGACGACCACTGGTCGCGATTCGAACCGCGCCCTGGTGAATGCCTTGGCCAATGTCGACAGAGCTGTCCCCGCCGATCTGACTCGCTCGAACAGCGCCCCCGCATGCTGAGCGAACCCCTGGATGTCGGTGTGCTGGAAGAATTCGTGCACATCAGGAGTGTCGCCCGTGAGGAGAACCAGAGGGGTCTGCGCCCGTACCGCCTCCGTCAACCCCGTCAGGGTGTTCGTCAACGCAGGACCGTGCGTGACAGTGGCGACGCCCAAGCTGCGGCTGGCCCGTGCATAGCCGTATGCCATGAGGACAGCGCCGTTCTCGCCGACTGCGGGAACGTAGGTGCCTCCCTCGCGTTCGATGTAGTCTCCGAGGAACGCCAAATTGGCATCTCCCATGAGACCGAACACTGGCTGAGTGCCGCGCTCGTCCGCCAAGAATCTCGCAATCGCTTCGTGCAGCTTCATGATCGATCCTCGAGTCCGTCGGCGTCGCTGATCAATTGTCCGTCGACCATTGTGTCGACAATCGAGATGTCAGTGATCTCACTGACAAGGACCGCGTGTGGGTCGGCACTGAGCAGAACAAGATCGGCGAGGTATCCCTCGCGGATCGCGCCGAGGCGGTCGCCCATCCCCGCCGCAGCTGCGGCCGCCGTCGTCCACCCGGCGACTGCATCATAGACCGAGATCCGTTCCACTGGAGCGAGCAACGTGCCTTGATCAGTCAGCCTCTCGACCGAGGTGCGTATCCCCTGCAGCGGACTGCCAGGGAGTGGACGGTCCGTGCTGCCGACCAGGGGCACGCCCGCGTCGACGAGCGATTGACCGCGATAGAGCCCGGAGACTCGGTCCTGTCCCAACTGCTCGGCATAATCATCACCAGAGACCCAGAGGAAGCCTGACTGACCGACGACGGTGAGGCCGAGGGCGGCCAAGCGCGGAATTTGATCGTCACGAATGAGCCCGCCATGTTCGATCCTGTGACCACCGACATGGTCAGGAGTGAGGCGGAACGATTCGTCGAATATGTCGAGCGCGATGTCGAGTGCGGCATCGCCGATCGCATGCACTGCAAGCGTCCACCCTCCGGCGATGGCATCGATCATATTCCTGCGGAAGACATTCAGGTCCTCTCGCAGCACCCCGCAGCTGTCGGCTCCGATGTACGGCTCGGTCAGCAGTGCCGTCCTCACCGCCATTCCACCGTCGAGCACGAACTTCATGGGACCGATGCTGAGCATGTCAGAACCTATGCCGGTGCGCAGTCCGAGGTCGAGTCCCCGCGAAAACGCATCAATGCCGCCTGTCACCGAGTGCAGAGCATCGTGACTGGGCATCATCTGGATGCGCATCGGCATTCGTCCCTCGTCGATGAGCTCTTGGAAGCCGATGAGGTCAAGCGGGTTGAGGCTGCCGATGCTCCCGCCGGCTCCCGCCTCGATGCTCATCGTGACACCATCCAGTGCGGCCAATCTGGCCGCTGTGGCCACTGCACCCTTGACCTCCCCGATCGGGTAGGGCAGTCGTTGCTGCTGCACCACGACCTGCTCTTCCTCGTGGAGAACGCCTCGAGCGTCGATGGCGTGCTGCCGCAGATTCGGGTCCTTTATGTCGTGAATGACAGCCGACGAGATGACTGACGAGTGGCTCGAGGTGTGCCGGGCCCAGGCTTTCCTCTCACCGACGGCTGCATCGAGATCGTCTGCCGTGAGGTCTCGGCCGAATGCCCGCTGGTCATATCCAGATATCTCTACCCATGTTCCAGTGGACAGGCCCGCGGCGTAGTCGGCGATCAGCTTGATCACCTCGTCGACGGAGTCAGTTCCGGAAATGTCGAGGGCCTTGAGGGTCTGCCCAGTGAGCTGGAGGTGGGTGTGGGCATCGATGAAACCCGGAAGAATCGCGCCGGAATGCGTGATTTCGCGCCGTGCGGACAAGCCTTCGATCTGCTCATCGACGCCAACGATCCGGTTGTGCCAGATGCCGACTGTGTGGGCAGAGGGTCGTCCCGGATTCATGGTGTGGATCACATCGGCCGAAATTCTGAGATCGAGTTCCATCACTGCTCCTTCTGACGCGCGGTTGCCGCGACCGTCGGGGTGACACCACGTCGCCCTCCGGTACCATCTTCCATCGCGCCCATTCTGGCCGAAACTTCGCGCGGCTCCAGCCCTGCCGCACCGTCGAGGTGATCTCGGGTGCGATCGCGATCGTCTGCGCTGCGATTCTGCCCCATCTTCGCCTTCGCCTGCGCCTTCTCCACCCGGATCCAGAACCCGCTTACCAAGGGCAGCAGCTTCTCCAGGCGCTGTCGCGCAGTCGCGTCCATCTCCCATGCACCCTCGGATTTCGGGTCCTTCTGAATTTCTTCCCGCCTGACCAGGTCGGTGAGATGCTCGCGCAGTGCGTCCTTATCCATCATTGTCGTGGTGCCGGCCAGATGCACGACGGAGAAGTTGTAGGTCGGCAGTCCAGGATCGTCGTACCAACCCGCACTCACGTAGGCCCGAGGGCCGTGGAAGATTGCCAACGCCTCACCCTCTTCTCGAATGCTCCGCTCCACAGGGTCAGATCGGGTGATGTGCCCACTGAGCAGAATCCCCTCCGCAGAGTCTTCAAGGAGTATCGGTACGTGCGCAGCTCGCAGCGGACTCTCGACAACCAAGGTCGCCAGCGAATTCTCCGCAAGGAGTTGACGGAGCTCGTCGAGTGCATCGACTTCGAACAATGGGTTGATCCACATATTTGTCCTAGTACAGTTAGAATCTGTGTTATAACTAATCGTGTCCACTTTTGCATACCGCCCCTTCGTTGTCTAGGAAGCTCATGGAGTCTGATAGATTCGAACGCGTGCTGGATGATGAGTTACGCCGCTCACAGACTGCCCGCGACATCGCCAACGCAGTCGCCTCGGCAGTGAGCTCGGGCGAGCTCCAGCCCGGAACTGCACTTCCCTCCATCCGCAGTCTCGCGATGACCAGCAGCGTCAGCCCGGCCACGGTCAGCTCGGCGTTTGCCATCCTTCGCCGCCGCAACGTCATCACCACGGCGCAACGACGCCGCGCGAGAGTCACCTCGAAACCAGCACTGCCGGTCACCCAGTCGATGCCTCTTCCACCCGGTGCCAAGGACGTCTCTTCGGCTTCTCCCGACGCGGCTCTTCTGCCAGATCTGGGCAGACTGCTCAGCGACGACCTCTGGCAGCCCACCGCCTACAGCACAGACATCTGGGATCCTGCACTTCACCGAGCGATGAGCGAGGCATTCCTCGCCGACGGAGTTGAGGGCGAACTCACTCCGACTAACGGGTCGCTCGATGCGGTAGAGAGAATCCTCTCTGCCATCACCCACCCAGGCGATGCGGTTGCCGTGGAGGACCCTCTGTGGAGCTCGATGCTCTCGCTCGTTCGCGTCCTCGGCCTCGAAACGGTCCCGGTGGCGATCGACGACCATGGCATGAAGCCAGAGGCGCTCGAAAGAGCACTCAAAGCTCGCAAGTGCTCTGCGGTGATCCTGACTCCGCGCGCGCAGAATCCATACGGCTCGGCCCTGGATGCCGATCGCGCAGCCGCACTGCGTGCCGTGCTGGACAAGGATCCCTCCCTGTTCATCATCGAAGACGATCACGCCAGCCTCGTTGCCGGAAGCCCCATGCAGACAGTCACGACCGGTCGCGAACGATGGTCCATCACTCGGTCCGTCAACAAAGCCCTCGGCCCGGACCTCAGGCTCGCCGTGACCGCCAGCGATCCCCAGACGGCGGAACAAGTCCAGGGCCGTTTCATAGTCGGACCAGGATGGGTGAGCCACTTCCTGCAGCGACTGGTAGCTCGAGCACTGAACGATGACGCGGTCGCCGCGCGAATGCGAGAGGCCGAGAGTGAATACACCGCTCGACGCGGTCAGCTCATCGGCGCCCTGGCCGCTCACGGCATCGAGGCTCATGGGACGAGCGGAATGAACGTCCTCATCTCCGTCGACGACGAAACCGCAATCAGCTCTCACCTGCTGGTGGCAGGATGGAGCGTGCGGTCCGGCGCGCCCTTCCGTCTTGAATCTCCTCCATTCCTCCGTGTCAGCGTCTCTCAAATAACTCCGGAGGACGTCGAGCGGTTTGCGGACACCCTGGTCGAGATCATGCACAGCAGCCGCAGCTCGAGGTACTGACTCACGCCGAGAGTGCGTGCACAACGGATGATGGAGAATTTCGCCCGAGAAGCTCTGCCATCCGACTGCTCGCTTCGACTAGGGACTGCAGGTCCACCCCTGTGCTGATGCCCATGCCCTCGAGCATCCAGACCAGATCCTCGGTGGCGAGGTTCCCCGTCGCGCTGCCGGCGAACGGGCATCCGCCAAGACCGCCAGCTGCCGAGTCGAAGATGCGGATGCCACTGTCAAGGCCCGCGAGGACGTTGGCGAGGGCCTGCCCGTAAGTATCATGAGCATGCAGCGCGAGGCGCGTCCGCTCCTCTGCCGTGAACCTGCCGAGGAGTTCACGAATGTGCCCTGCGGTGGCGACCCCGATCGTGTCGCCGAGGCTGACTTCGCTGCACCCTGCTGCGAAGAGACGACGAGCGACACTGAGTACGTCGTCGATCGGCACCCGCCCTTCCCACGGATCACCGAAGCACATCGAAACATATCCACGTACCTGCATCCCTGAGGCCAGCGCCGCGGAGGTCACCTTCTCGGCGGCGGCCAGAGCCTCCTGCCATCCGGTGTTGAGGTTGTTTCGGGCGAAGCTCTCCGTTGCGCTGACGAAGACTGCGATGGATTCGACGCCCGCGGCCAGCGCCAGGTCGAGGCCGCGCTCGTTCGGAACGAGGACGGGCAGATGCACATTCTTGAGGTGACGAACCCCGGCGAACACCTCGGCGGAATCCGCCAGTTGCGGAACCCATTTCGGGGACACGAAACTCGTTGCCTCGACCGTTTCGAGTCCGGCATCCGCAAGTCGTTCGATGAACGCGACCTTGTCCTCGGTTGCGATGATCTGATCTTCGGCCTGCAGCCCATCACGCGGTCCCACCTCGCAGATCGCCACCTCGGGGGTGGTCGACGTCGTGGGGTGAGGATCAGGGAATGCCGGTGTCATGCCCGTAACTCGTTGAGCAGCTCGACGGCATGTTCGACGCGGACCGCGCCATCGGAGACCAACCGTTCGACGATCTGGTCGACCTCGTGCGGCTGCGCACCTGCAGTGACGGCAACATTACGTGCGTGCAGGGACATATGGCCGCGTTGAATCCCTTCAGTCGCTAGTGCCCTCAATGCGGCAGCGTTCTGCGCAAGTCCGACCGCCATGATCACGGAGGCGAGTTCGGCCGCCGTCGCTACCCCAAGCACCGACACCGCGGTCTTCGCAGCCGGGTGGACACTTGTTGCCCCACCCACGAGCCCAACCGGCATCGGGAGCTCCATCGTGCCGACGAGATTGCCCTCGCGGTCGACTTCGTAATGCGACATCGCAGAATAGAGGCCCTGCGCCGCCGCATGGGAATGGGCTCCGGCCTCGACTGCACGCGTGTCATTTCCGGTTGCCGACACCACCGCAGTGATTCCGTTCATGATCCCCTTGTTGTGGGTCGCGGCCCGATAGGGGTCAGCGACCGCAAGCTCGGCCGCGTCAAGTATATCTTCGACGACATCGGGGCCCCCGAGGAGTTCAGCGTCGAAGACACCACGCACTCGGGTGAGGCGTCGGTCGGCCTTATTCGTGAGAATGCGCAGCAGCGGACGCCCCCCAGCAATCTCTCCCAACCTCGGCGCCACGGCCTCTGCCATCGTGTTCACGGCATTGGCGCCCATAGCGTCGCGCACATCGACGACGAGGTGAACGACGACATAGTTCCCTCGCCTGCTCGGCACGAGGCGAACGATGATGTCACGAACACCGCCGCCGACCTCGACGAGTCGGGGATCCTGGCTGTCGGCGAGGGCGCTGATCTCTTCCGTCGATTCGAGCAGCCGCAGACGAGCGGCTTCGGGGTCAGTGACGTCGAGGAGTTGAATCTGCGCCTGCATCAGGGGATCTGTCTGCGACGTGGTGAATCCGCCGGTCCCACGTGTCATCCTCGCGAGATTGCTCGCCGCCGCAACGACGGAAGGTTCTTCCGTCGCCATCGGAACGAGCATATCTCTTCCATCGACGAGGAAGTTCGTCGCGATCCCGATCGGTGTGCCGAGCACACCCACAACGTTCTCGATCATCCGGTCGGCCTGGTCGAGCAGCAACCCCGACTCAGGGTTCCACGTCTCGAAACGGGACTCTGAAAGGCCCGAGACCTCGGCTACTTCGGCCCGTCTCTGGCTGACTGAGTACTTTCGGAATCCCGAAATCCTACTGCTCCGCGCCGCGTCACTGCTCACGCTGTTCCTCCACTGATGGCTCTCATCGATTGTCTGACGTGGTCACTGTAAGTGCTATGCCCCGTTCCGCGGTATGGCCGAAAGTCCATGCGCGCCCTCCTCATCATGGGCAGCCTGCCATACCTGTTTCAGCGCGCATGGGACACGATATGGCTGTCATGTCCGCTGCTCTCGATGAGGAGAACAATGTTCACGCCCAATTCCGATGCGCCCCCAGAGATCTCCGGGCCCGAGCCCGCCCCGGTGAACGGGGGTGGGAGACACGCACCTGAACCGAGCATGCGGACCATCGCCTTCTCTAGCCTGATGGGCACGACCGTCGAATGGTTTGACTTCTTCGCCTATTCCACTGCCGCAGCACTCATCATCAATTCGCTGTTCTTCCCCGATTACGACCCCATCGTCGGTACGATCCTCGCCTTCGGCGGTATCGCAGTCGGCTACTTCGGACGCCCACTCGGATCGATCGTCTTCGGGCATTTCGGCGACCGCATCGGTCGCAAGACCATGCTGGTCCTCTCGCTCATGCTCATGGGAGGTGCAACGTTCGCAATCGGACTCCTCCCGACTTACTCACAGATCGGAGTTGCGGCACCGCTGCTGCTCATGTCATTGCGCTTCGTCCAGGGCTTCGCTCTGGGTGGCGAATGGGGCGGGGCCGTCCTCATCGTCGTCGAGCACGCGCCGGCCAGACGCAGAGGACTGTATGGGAGCGTGCCTCAGATCGGTCTCGCACTCGGTCTGACTCTGGCAACGTTGATCTATCTCGGCCTCACCCAGCTTCCTGACGCGGCATTCGCGTCGTGGGGCTGGCGCGTGCCCTTCCTCGCCAGCGCTGCACTGGTCATCATCGGACTGCTCATCAGGATGCGGATCTCCGAGACTCCGGAGTTCCAGGCTCTGCAAGTAGAAGGACGCAGCTCACGCATGCCGATCGTGGATGCGCTGAGAACACATTGGCGTGAGATTATTCTTGCCGCACTGAGCTTCGCGGGCATCGGCGCGGTCTTCTATATGCTCTTCACCTTCAGCCTCACGTATGGAACCGAGTACATCGGCTTCGATCGAGGTCTAATGCTCATGATGGCAACGGTCTGCTCGCTGCTCTCTATCGTCGGGCTGCCGATCGCCGGATGGCTGGCGGACACATACGGGGCCCGGAAGGTATTCGGAGTCGGATCTGCGGCCATTGCCGTCACCGCGCTACCGTCGTTCTGGCTCATCGACACCGGCAATGCCGGGCTGGCCTTCCTCGGCTATCTTCTCGCCACAATTGCGTTCTGTGCCGCATATGGCACCCTCGGAGTCCTCTATGCGGACGCCTTCGACGCTCGAGTCCGATACACGGGTATCTCTCTTGCTCTGGGGCTCGGCACCATTCTCGGTTCGGCCTTCGTCCCCATCATCTATCTTGAACTGCTGTCGACGTTCGGCGGATCGTGGGCGATCAGCGTCTATATGATCGTCGCCGGTGCGATCTCGTTGGCAGCCTCGGCACTGCTTCGCCGACGCTGAGATCAAGTCGCGGTTGCCGGGCCCGACAGATTCTGCGCAGACTCGATGAGTTCGCTTCTGAGCCTGCGCAGTCGTACCGCCGCATGCATCCGAAAACGATACTCGGGATCGGCGAAGGCACCGCCGGTGAGTTCGCCGATCCGCTCCAGTCGCTGTTGGATGGTGTTCTTGTGGACGTGGAGTTCTCGTGCCGATCCGCTGCCGCTCTCCCCTGTGTCGAAGTACGCGCTCAGGGTGCCGAAGAGGTCTGTTCCCCTGCGTTCATCCCAGGCGACGATCGGTCCGAGCATCTCGGCGATGAACTGCTCAGCTGAACCGGGGTCGGATGACACCAAGGCCTGATACGGAGCGAAGGAGACGGCAGGCACGCTCACACCCTCGACACCAAAGGAGGGAAGGAGCTCCAGGCATCCCGTGACCCTCTCGACGGCTTTGAGAATGCCCGAAGAAGTCACTTCGGAGTGAACGGCGGTCGTGCGGTTGCGGTTCTCAGCTTCGAGGTGCTCGCGCAGGGCCTCAGTGCGCTTCCCTCCATCCGCCGCTGCCCACAGAACTATCAGGTGCTCGCCGCGCATCGCGAACAGGCCAGAATCTCCGATGAGCTGAACGAGGCGTCGAGATCGGCGACTGAGCTCACCGCCGGGCGACCACAGGGCCGACGCCGATTGAAGGGGGCCCGCGAGCGAATTGAGCTCGTCGGCAGGGTCGGCCCGAGCAAGTTCGGTGCCGTCAAGGATGTCGTTGAGGATACGAGACCGCCGGCTCGCACGGGCGCTGTCGACCGCCTCCTGTTTCAACGACAGCAGAGCGGCCACATGCGCCGCGCGTTCGAGCAGTCTGCCCTCGACGTCCCGTCGCTGTCCGGAAGCCACAGGCACTACGATCGCGCCGGTCACGGAATCGGCACCGACGATAGCGACGACGATCCACTCTGTGCCTCCGGCTTTGACCGCGGTGCACCGTCCACTGTCGCGACTCTCAGCGACCGAAGAGGCAAGGAGACGTGGTGGAGGAGCTGACCCGCAGTCGCTCGGCGACGACGACACTCTCCGCAGACGGGCATCGAGCGCGATGACCGGTCGGTTCAGCGCCTGGGCGAGCGTGGCGGTGATCTCCCCGATCGAGCCACCCGCTACGACAGCTGCCGTGAGGGTCTCGTGAACTCTATTCGCGCGTTCCATGTCGGTGACGTGGTCCGCAAGCTCACGATAAGCCTCTTTTGCTCTCTGAGCCGCAAGTTCGCTGTTGCCGAGAAGACGCGCAGAATTGAGCGCCAGCGCGGCGTGGTCGGCAAAGGCCGACAGAAGAGCGATCTGCTCAGGCGTGTATTCGTGGTCGAAGCGATTGCAGGCGAACAGTGCACCGATGATCTCGTCACCGACCATCATCGGAACCCCGAGGAATGAGACTAGGCCCTCTGCCTCAACTGCCGCATCGATGCTCGGATCCCGCGGTGCCGCGATCATCTCTTCGTATCGTGCGACCCACACTGGAGCCCGCGCCTCCACCACCTTGTTCGCCAGTCCTTTTCCGGCTGGAACGAAGAGATCCCTGAAGATCTCGGTGACTGTGCCGACGGAATGTCTGACTCGCATGCCGTCTGCACCGGCTTCCGTCTCGGCGAGATAGGTGACATCGGTGCCGATGAGCTCATGGGCTCTCTGCACCAACCTGCTGAGCACTGTGCCGACGTCGTGGAGCTGGACGAGTTCACGCGCCGTCGCAAGCAGCCCGGTCAGCTCCTGTGAGCGGCGACGAAGATGGGATCTGGTGCTCTGCAGTTGCCCGACTGCATCGGTGACCTGTCTCGATCTCTCGGGGCTGATCCCCTCGGACCGGACTCGATCGTCGAGGGTTCTGAGGGCATCCTGCTGCTCCGAATTCGCAGCTCTGAGGAGTTCGACAACCGTGTCAGTCGAGAGTCGATCGACCTCAGATGACCCGTCATGCGAACCCAGTTGCTCCATAAGCTCATCATAGTTCTCGTGCACCGACATCATCGTCGCCGCAGTCCCTTCAGATCAGCCCCTCTCATGCCCCTCCGGCGGTTGTTTCGTTGCCTCTGTCCTGCTAGGGAACCGAGGAGTTCGCCCCTCGGAGAAGGCTGCCAGACCCTCCTTCGCATCTGGACTCGCGAACGCTTGCTGACCGTAGAGGGCTTCGGCGTGAAAAGCGGCATTCAACGGCATCTCGGACAATTGAGCCGTCGCAGATTTGATGACGGAGAGCGAGGTCCCACTGCATTCGAGCAGCCGGTGTGCAAGTGCGAACGTCTCGTCGAGAAGGTCACCTGCCGGTACCACTCTGTTGACGAGGCCTCGACGTTCAGCGGTCACTGCATCAACTGGCTGCCCTGTGAGCAGCAGCTCCATCGCCCAAGGATAGGGAATCTGCCGGGTGAGGCGGGCCAGAGTTCCTCCTGCAGGAACGACCCCCACACCCGCCTCCGGCAACCCGAAGCGTGCGGTATCTGCAGCAATCCGAAGATCCGTAGAGAGCATGATCTCAAAGCCGCCGCCCAGGCAGAGCCCGTTCACCGCCGCGATGACCGGCTTGAACAGGCGCGAGTGCTTCTGGTGGGCGCCGTCCCACTCGGAGATGTCGAAGCGTTTCTCGGCCAGAGCAGGAATCGATTCTTTCAGGTCGGCACCCACGCAGAACGCCCGATCCCCGGCGCCAGTGAGGATGGCGACTCCGATCGCGGGATCGTCGCGTACCTCGTCAAAGGCATCGGACAGCTCGTCATACATGGACAGTGTGAGCGCGTTGAGCTTCTCCGGGCGGTCGATCGTGATGACTCCCACGCCGTCGGAACGCTCGAGAATGATCCCGCTCATCGGACAGTGCCCTCCGCTCGCATTGCCGCGATACCTTCATCGTCATATCCCGCCAGCTCTCGCAGGACAGCATCGGTGTGCTCTCCCGTCAATGGGGCCAGCGCCCGAGTCAGCGGTGGCGTGCGGCTGAGCTTGATCGGCGAACCGAACATCCGCAGCGGGCCGTGGTCGGGATAGTCGACTTCGACGACCATGTCTCGAGCGGCGATCTGCGGATCGTCGACAACCTCGGCGATGTCCTTGACCGCGCTGAGCGGAAGGGAATCCCCGGCGAGCTCTTCGAGCTCCGTCTTCGTCCTGTCGGCGAACCAATGGTTGACCAGCGGACGCACCTTGCGCTCGTAGACCTCGTCGTCGAACCGTGCGGCCATGGTTGCAAGCTCGGGATCATCTGCCTGATCGGCTGTTCCGAAGGTTTCGCAGCTCAGACGCCAGAATTTGTCGGTGTAACCGCCGAAGAACACGTATCCGTCCTTGCACGGGAAGAGCTCGTAGGGCCGAACAAAGGGATGCTGGTTGCCAAGCGGCTGCGGGACCGTGCCCTCGACGTCATAGGCGACTACCGCATTCTCGGTGAGACTGAGGACTGAATCCTGCTGAGAGATGTCGACGAGCTGACCTTCTCCAGTCGCTTCAGCGTGCCGAAGAGCGGCAAGCGTCCCGATCACCCCATAGAGGCTTGCCGAGAGATCTCCGATGATCGTTCCGACGCGAGTCGGCTGTCCGCCCTTCTCGCCGTTCATCGACCACAGCCCGCCTGTCGCCTGCGCGCTGTTGTCGTAAGCGGGTTTGCGCCGATAGGGGCCGGTCTGCCCGTAGCCGGACAGCGCTGTGTAGATGAGCTTCGGATTGACGGTGCGCAGGTTGTCCCAACCGAGGCCGAGTTTGTCCATCGTGCCTGCGCGGAAGTTCTCGACCAACACGTCTGCCCGTTCAGCAAGTCTGCGCAGCGCCTCCTTGCCCTCCTCATGGCGGAGGTTGAGAGTGAGACCCAGCTTGTTTCTGTTGTACTGCGCGAAGAAGCCGCTCACCGGCTCGCCGGCGTCCCCGGTCCTCAGCTCAGGGGGAAAGCCCCGGGTGTAGTCAGGGTCATCCGGATGCTCGATCTTGATGACTGTCGCACCCAGATCGGCCAGTACCTCCGAGCAGTAAGGGCCGGCAACAACTCGAGTGATGTCGAGCACCACAACTCCGTTGAGCGCCCCAGGGGCTGCGGATTCCTGACGCAGCGCGGTCAGGAGTCGATCAATCTCTGTCATGCTCTCTCCTCTGTCGGTTCGACGAGCACCCTTGCCGAGAGCCGGGTGCCGTATTCGGGGCTGAACAGTTCTTCGATGAGGATGCGTTCGCTCATCGTTGAGCCGGTCAAGTCTGAGGAGCGGTTCGTTTCGCCGCTCTTTGGCATCAAGCCTAGGGTGAAATTGGAGCGTCGAATATATGACGTGGCCACAGGTGCACACCCTTGACTGTGGTCAAATCGACCACACATATTGGTTTCTGCAACGGCCCACCGGAAATAGGCGCTGACAGTAAACGGCTGCGGAGAACGGTACCTGCAGCAGGAGGAGTGAGGCCCTGAGCGCCACCCCTCCTGCTGTATCGGCCGACCGCTCCACCGCCACAGACCGGTCAGCTCCGATAGAGCCCAGGCATCGAGGAGACCAGCTGCCGAGTGTATTCGTTCTCTGGGGTGTCCATGATTGAGTCACCGGCACCCTGCTCGACGATCTTCCCCCGCTCCATCACCGCGATGCGGTGGGATAGGTGGCGGACAACGGCGAGGTTGTGCGAGATGAACAGATAGGTCATTCCAGTGGCATTCTGGATCTCGACGAGGAGGTTGAGGACCTGAGCTTGGACCGAAACGTCGAGCGCCGAGGTCGGCTCATCCAAGACGATGAGCTCCGGCTCGGTGATGATCGCCCTTGCGATCGCGATGCGCTGGCGCTGTCCACCGGAGAATTCGTGTGGCAGGCGGTCGAGCACGTCTCGTTCGAGTCCCACAGATTCCAACGCGTCGGTGGCTCTTTGGTCCCATTCGGCTCGCGGGCTCCTGGCGGACCGCAGAGGTTCGACAAGTGTTCGACGCACCGAGAACCTCGGATCCAGCGAGTCATTCGGGTCCTGGAAGACCATTCGCACCGTTCTCCGGTAGGCCCTCCGTCGTCTCTTCGGAAGGTGGGTGACATCCTGCCCATCCATGAGGATGGATCCCTGAGTCGGTGCATCCATCAGTGTGATGGCGCGAGCGAGGGTGCTCTTCCCACACCCCGATTCTCCAACCAGTCCAAAAGTCTGACCTTGGGGAACCTCCAGAGAGACGCCGTCAAGGGCACGGAACTTGTTCTTGCCGTGGCCGTAGTCTTTGACGAGGTCGATTGCGGCGATCTTCGGCGTACTCTCACTCATGCGTCTTCCAACTCCTGGATGGTCTGCCGTCTGACAGCATCGATGGTTGCCAAGGGCGAACGTGGCGACAATGCTCTGCGCGGAAGGCTCTCGAGCAGAGCTCGTGTGTAAGGGTGCTCGGGTGCATCGAGAACTGCTGCGGCTCGACCACGTTCGACGATTCGTCCCTGGTACATCACCGCCACCCGATCGCATACCTCACTGACTATTCCCAGGTCATGGCTGATGAAAAGAATTCCGATTCCGGTTTCGTCTCGCAGATCACGGAAGATCTTGAGGATCTGTGCCTGGACCGTGACGTCCAGGGCCGTTGTTGCCTCGTCCGCCACCAGCAGCCGTGGTCCAGCCACCATCGCCATCGCAATCACGACTCGTTGTCGCTGACCTCCCGAGAGCTCATGCGGGAATGCACCGATACGTCGCTTGGCATCCGGCATTCTCACCGCTTCGAGCAGTTCGAGAGCGCGCGCGTCTGCCTCCTGCTTGGCCGGATGGCCGTGGATATAGAGCGCCTCGGCAATCTGATCGCCGATCCTCACGCACGGGTTGAGAGCCGTCATCGGTTCCTGGAACACCATGCCGGCATTCCGACCTCGGACTTCGGCCCATTCCGTCTCCTTGGCTCCGATCATGTCCCGACCAGCCACCTCGAGCCTCTCAGCGGCGACCACTGCCGAATCCGGAAGGAGGCCGAGAGCAGCATGGGCGATGCTTGATTTTCCACTGCCGGACTCGCCGATGAGGCCGACTATCTCTGAGCTGCCCACAGTCAGGCTGACGTTGCTGACGACGTTGTTTCCCGAACCGTAGTGCAGGTCCATCCCCTCGATGGCGAGGGCGTCGTTTCCTCCCGTCTGTGCCCGGTTCATTGCGACATCCAAGCGGTGCGCAGCGCAATTCGAGACGTGCTGTAGTCAGTGGAGTAGTCCTTGAGGACGTCTTGATTCCATACTTCGAAGTCCGACGGGACAGCCATTGGAACGATCACGAGTGCCTCCTCGGCAACGTTGTCTGCGAGGTCTTGGATGAGCTGCGCCTTCTTCTCCTCATCGGTTTCCTTCTTCGCTGCAGCCAGCAGCTCCATGGCCTTAGCAGCGTCAGGATTGCCCTTCCACTGATTGAGCGCACCATTCTCTGACAGGAACGAGTCGTAGTAGAAGGTCGGATCCGGCTTGTACGACCAGGGCAGTGAGACCAGGTCGTCGAAGCTCTGTCCCGAAGTGAAGATCGGACTCAGCTCGCTCGTTGATTTCGCTTTGAGGCTGACGTTGATGCCAACGTCCGAGAGCTGCTGCTGCATGAGCTCGTAGATCGGGTGCTGTGATTGGGAGGTGTCTCCGAAGTACGACAGCTCGATGGTGGGGTTGGGAGTCTCAGCCTCTTGGAGCAGCTGTTTGGCCTCGTCCAGATTGCGCTGGTAGTTGGGAGTCCTGTCCGTGACCGCTGGGGCAGCAGGGTCGCCTGCGGGCGCCGCATACGAGACTTCACCGTCACCGTACTGAGCGGTCTTGATGAGCACGTCCCGGTTGAGTGTCAGTGACACCGCCTGCCTGACCTTCTTGTCCTTCAAAGGACCAGATGTCGGGTTGATGAAGATCGGCAGAGCCTGGGTGGAATAGGTCTTGCCCAGCTTCCAGTTGCCGAATGCGGCCTGCTTTGCAGTGACGCCATCGGTGAAGCTCGCAGCGTCGACACTGCCCTGTTGGACCGCTGCCAATCTCGTGCTGTCATCTGGGATGATGCGAAACTCTATTCCATCCAATCTGGGCTGGTCCTTCGCCCAATACTCGTCATTCTTCTCAAACGTCATTGAAACGCCGTCCTGCCAGTCCGTGAGTACAAACGGACCCGTGCCGTAGCTGCGCTTCTCACGGTCTTCCTTGGACGCCTTCGCGTACCCATCGGAGCTGACCATGAGGAACAGCTCCCTGTTGGCCAGAGCGTTGACGAAGGTGCTGTCTGCCTGATTGAGAGTGAGCTCGACGCTGTACTCATCGAGCTTCTTCGCCGATTTCAGACTGGGCAGATATGCGGCTTTGCCTGAGGTCGACTTAATGTACTGCTCGAACGAATAGACGACATCGTCGGCGTCGAAGGCAGATCCGTCTGCGAACTTCACTCCCTCTCGCAGCTGGAAGCGGTAGGTCGTCTCGTCTTCTTGAGAGTAGGACACCGCCAGCTCTGGCTGAATCTTCCCCGCCTCATCCTTCGACAGCAGGGGCTCGTAGGCCTGGTCCATGAGGTGCTGGCCTGCGATGGACGATGCGATCACCGGGTCGATGCCTCCTGCCGGGGGCTGGATCGCAATGGCATATTTCAATGTGCCGCCGTCGGTGGGAGGGCCGTCGGCACTTGTCGATGAGGTGTTCCCGCAGGCTGTCACACCAATGAGCATGGCCGCGGCCGATGTCACGGCAATGGCCGAGCGAATGATTCTCTTCATCGTCGTGTCCTTTCAGATCCGGTCGATACGACGTCTTCGGGTTGATGTGCGGTTACTGTTTCTGTCGAGTCTGTGCGGTCCGTCGTGCCCGCAGGCGACGGAGTCTTCGACTTTCGAAGGATCGTGGGCCCACCTCGTGAACCGGGCAGACCGACATCGACACGGGGCGCAAGGTATTCCTGGGCACCGTCGGCCAGCAGATTCCACGCGATGGCAAGGACGACGATGAGCAACGTGGGCAAGATGACGAGGAGGGGGTCGATCTGCATGAATCTCGTCGATTCACTGATCATCCTTCCCGCCGATGGATTGGGGGCAGGCACTCCCTGTCCCAGGTAGCTCAGCGCAGCCTCGACGAGTACGACGGTCGAGGCCACAGTGGCGAAATTGATGGCGAGCGGAGTGAAGGCGTTCGGAAGGAGGTGGCTGAGCGCGATGCGCACCGGGCCCACCCCGTTCATCTCCGCGGCCCGAACGAAGTCACGTTCTTTGAGGACGAGCACCGGCCCTCTCGTCACTCGGGCGAATGACGGAGCGAAGACGACGCCAAGGGCGAAGACGAGAGGCAGCGGCCCGGTTCCGAAGGCCACGCCCACGATCAGGGCGACCAGAATCGCCGGGATGGAGAGCACAGTGTCGACGATCCGCATGATCACTGAGTCGACCCACCCTCCGGCATAGCCGGCTACCAGGCCGAGAACGGTGCCGACGACTCCGGCGAGCACGGCCGTACCGGCAGAGATGAGGAGGGACAGGCCAGCAGCGATGCCCATTCGCACGAGCAGGTCTCGGCCGACGTGGTCGGTGCCGAGCGGATGCAGTCCCGACGGCAGGAGCAGGGGGTCGCTGACGGTTTCGTTCATCGGAGACGTCGGTGCCAGGAGCATCACCAGCGCCCAGCAGACGAGCAGTCCGATGATGACGGCGCCTGCAATCAACGACGGCGCCTTGCGCAGGCCCGACCGCTTGCGTGCTCGCGGTATCCGGGCAATGCCGGTGTTCGGATTGTTCATGACGCCAGGCTCCTTACGCGTGGATCGATGATCGGGTACATCAGATCGATGACGAAGTTGATGAGCACGTACACACAGCCGATGAGAAGAACACACGCCTGAATCACCGGATAGTCCGAGGATCGAATTGCATCAACGAGCGTCGTACCGAAGCCAGGCAGTGAGAACACGGTTTCAACGACCACCGTCCCGCCCACGAGTGTGCCGAGCTCGATCCCGACCACGGTGGTGACCGGAATGAGTGCATTCCGAAAAGCATGCCGGGTGATAATGCGCCCGGGGAGGGCCCCTTTGGCTCGAGCGGTCTTCACGAAGTCCTGCGAGAAGGTGTCGAGGAGTGTTCCGCGCAGGTAGCGCATGATCACCGCTGCCATCACGACGCCCAGCAGCAGCGCCGGGAGCAGAAAGACGCTCAGATTCCTCACCGGATCCTGTGTGAATGGAACATAGCCGAAGAGCTGAGCCCGCACGGTCAGCGAGTTGAGCAGAAGCAGCACCGTGCCGAGGGCGAATGGTGGGATCGCCAGGAACGCGAAGCTGAGGAATCGACTGCTGGTGTCGAACACACCGTTGATTCGACGAGCCGCCCACAATCCGACGGGGATGCCGATGACCAGACCGATGACCGTGGCCATGATAGCCAGTTCAATGCTCACTGGCAGCCGGCCGACCACGAGCTGCATGACAGTGTAGGGCTTTGTCAGGGACTGACCGAAGTCCCCTTGGAGGACACCGCCGATCCACGAGAAGTACTGGATCCAGAACGGTCGGTCCAGGCCGAGCTCGTGGCGCAGAGAGGCGATCACTGCTGGGTCGGGATTGTTCTGGTCAACCAAAGCAGCGACGGGATCACCCGGAATGGCTCGCACCATCGCGAACACCATGAGCGACAGGAGGAAGAGAACGAAGAGTGAGGAACCAACCCGTTTGATCAGGTAGTGGAGCACGACTGGCCTCTCCTTCGACTCATGAGCGGAGTCCGGGCGGCAGAGTCGCCACCGCGGTCAAGCACTCGCTCGCGGGCCCTTCCCGGGGACTTCTCGGACGTGCACAAACGAAAAGTGAACATTCTGTACTATCACACTTTCTTTCTGTACTGAATCATTGATTGTGAACTGTAGCACATTGGAATTTCTGCGGTGTTTCATCCGCACACTGATGTCGAAGAGGCGCACGAGAGCACGGATCACGCTCTCCGGGTCGACTCGGGCTGAGCCTGGTCATCCCGAAGCGAGCCCGGTCAACTCGGGGCGAGCGGATTCGTGCGAGAGTCCTCGCCCATGTCGACCGCGATGGCGCGGGTGCGCCCAATGTCGCCGTCGATTGCTGCCAGAGGTGTCATATCGGATTCCTGTCTCATCTTTGAGATCGTTGGGTCGGCCACACGCGAATCGTCACGCAGCAAGATCGACCGTAGGACGAATGAACACCGATGGGTATGTGGAATAGCCACAGACACGCCTGCCCGCTCATAGGAACACGACCACTCGCCGCCAGCAGCGCCACAGTGGAAAACTCGGGGTGACATCGGCGTGCACACCATTTACACACGTCATCGCAGTGGGATAGAACTGGTCTATGTCCTACCTCAACGGCGAGGCCTCCCACTGGCTGTCGCAGTCCCCCGCCGAGACCACCGCCCTTTCCCCACTTCCCGCAGAAAAACAAGATCTTGTCATCGTCGGCGGCGGTATGACCGGGCTGTGGTCCGCCTACTATGCCCGGCAAGCCCACCCCGACTGGCAGATCACCATCATCGAAGCCAAGCACATCGGCTTCGGCGCCTCGGGTCGCAACGGTGGGTGGCTCTCGACTCTGTTACCCGGCAACCGGGCCAAGTACGCCGAGGCCGTCGACCGTGCCCGAGCCACAGACTCCACGGGACCGGTGGGCTCGGCAGACCAGGACGGGGTGGAATCGGTGAAGTCGTTCCAGTCGGCGCTGTTCGACTCGATCGACGAAGTCCTCGAGGTGCTCGACCGGGAGACCATCGACGCCCACCAGATACGCGGCGGCCACATCGACATCGCGCAGACCGAAGCGGGTATGGCGAGAGTCCACGAACTCTTCGATGCCAACCAGAAGTACGGCTATGGCCTACAAGACATGGAACTCCTCGGTGCGGAGGAGACACGGACACGCATCAGGGTCGATGGCGCCCAGGGCAGTGTGTTCGTCCCGGGCACGGCCCGCATTGACCCGGCCCTTCTGGCCCAGGGACTCGCCCGTGTGCTCCGGGCTCAGGGAGTGACGATCTGCGAAGACACGACCGCCGGCCACATCGGCAAAGGCGTCGTGTCGACGAATCGCGGCCCGGTCACCGGGCACACGATCTTCGTGTGCCTCGAGGGCTACTCGGACACCGTCCGCGGCGACCTGCCGGGGTTGGAAGGACGCCAGGTCATTCCCGTGTTCTCGTCGATGATCGCGACCAACCCGCTCCCCGCCTCGGCGTGGGAGGACATCGGTTGGCACGGCAGGGAATGTCTGGGCGATACCGCGCACACCTTCATCTACGCTCAGCGCACTGATGACGACCGGATTGCCCTGGGCGGGCGCGGGGCGCCGTACTCATTCGGCTCGGGACTGCCCGGTCAGGGGCAGGTTCCCACCGAGGTGGTCGACCTGCTGCGCACCCGCTTGGGTTCGCTGTTCCCCGAGCTCGACTTCGAGGTGGCCCATGCGTGGCGGGGCGCGCTCGGAGTGACCCGGGACTGGTGTGCCGGGGTCTTCTTCGACAACAGTCAGCGCATCGGTGTCGCCCGCGGCTACGCCGGCCACGGTGTCACGGCGACACATCTGGCGGCGAAGACCCTGATCGACCGGGCAGCGGGCGTCTCGACTCCTCTGACCGCCCTGCCGTGGAACGACCACTATTCGGGACAGTGGGAACCGGAGCCGATCCGATGGCTGGGCATCCGCTCGATGTACAAGATCCTCAACTTCGCCGACGACTGGGAACGCATCACCGGCGCAAAGAAGACGAGTCTGCTCGCGCAGTTCGGCTCACGGCTGGCCGGACTGCACGAGTAGCGACATCATTGATCCTCGCCGTGAAGCAGTTCACCGCCGATGACGGTCGCCGAGGCAGTGATCGTAGAGATCTCAGGAGAGTCAACTGCAAGGATGTCCTGGCTCAGGGAGACGAAGTCGGCGAGCGCTCCGACCTGCAGAGCCCCGACCTCGTTCTCCCGATCGACGGCATAGGCGGATCCATAGGTGTAGGCCCGAAGCGCCTCGGCAATCGTCACCTTCTCGCTGGGTGCGAAGTCCGCTCCCGAGGAGGTCTTTCGGTTGACGAGGTCGTGCATGGACACGAAGGGGTTCGCATCGGAGACGGGCGAATCAGTCGAACCAGGCACGACGATTCCGGCGTCGAGAAGGGACCTCATGCGGTAGGTGCCTTGGGAGCGTTCGGCACCGATGGAGGAGAGGATCCCGTCGCCGAATTCGGAGATGAAGACGCCCTGCGGAACGGGAATGACACCCAGATCGGCGGCGCGTTTGACCTGCTTATCGGTGGCGATCGCGAAATGCTCGATGCGGTGTCTGACCGTCCTCGGTGAGTCCGCGAGCGCGGCGGCGATTCCGTCGAGAGCATGGTCGATCGCCCGGTCGCCGATGGCATGAGTGGCCACAGTCCAGCCGGCCCGATGGTAGGCCGGGATGATCGTCAGCAGCTCTTCGGGTTCGACGACCATGAGTCCCCGGTTCGCGATCTCCCCGCAGTAACATTCGTGCACGGCAGCGGACCGGCCGATGAGTGAGCCGTCGGAGACGATCTTGACCGGGCCGAACCGCAGGCGTTCGTCGCCGAAGCCGGTGCGAATACCCAGGTCGAGTGTCTTCATGCCATCGGCATTGAGCTCGAGTTCGTGAAGGACCTGGTGGAAGGGCATGACCGTCATGCGCGGTCGCAGGACGTTCTCGGCAATGGCCGTCTGGTAGATGTTGAGGACCGGGGAATTGATGCCCGTCGCTCCACCGACAAGGATCCCGGGCTCGGTGAGACTGGTCAGCCCGTATTCGAGGGACTGCTGGGAGGCCAGGCGCAGGGCATTGATCGATTCCGCCTCGGTGACCTTTGCCGCTTCGAATTGGATCGGCTCACCGGCGGTCTCCTGCAGCAGGCCTTCGGCACGTCCCTCACCGTCGCGGACGACCCGTCCGCCGGGGATGTCCGCATAGTTCCTTCGCCCCGTGGCACCGACGCGTTCGAACGCCGCCGTGTTCGCGACGATCATGTGGTGCGAGACATGTTCGATGATCGCCGGGCGCCCACCGGTGACCTTGTCCAGGCCTTCGGCGGTGGGATGTCCGCCGAGGCGGTTCTGATCGTAGCCGCTGCCCCGCACCCAGGCGCCGGCGGGCAGTGACTGCGCCCGCTTCGCCAATGCCGAATAGAGTTCGTCGAGGTTCGTGACGGCTGGGTAGCGCAGGTCGACGTTGGCGAGCTGTTCACCCGTGCCCATCGTGTGGTGGTGGGCGTCATGGAGACCAGGGATGACACGTGCGTTTCCGAAGCTGAACTCCTCCCTCGCGCTCAGACCGTCCACCTCGTCGATGGCGATGATTCGACCGTTGTGGACGGCCACGGTCTTCGCTTCCGGCCGTTCGGGATCACCTGTCCAGAAACGTCCGTGCCAGATGCTGTCGATCTTCATTCCTGCCCTGCCTTTTTCATTTGACGCACTGTCGGCGCAGATTTCGAGTGAGTCAGACCGGTGAGGTCTGTGCAGTCTCCGACTGTTGCCGAGACTTCGTTCGATACAGTCCGATGACCCCGACAATCGAGAGCACGACCTGGATGATGTAGAAGGCCATCACCGACCAGGGACTGTTTCCGGTCGAGTTGAGAAGCCATTGCGCGACGATCGGCGTGGACCCGCCGAAGATCGTCGCGCAGAGCTGATAGGCCAGGGAGACTCCCGTATAGCGAATCCGTGCCGGGAAGGCATCGGAGAGGGCGGTGGCAAGCATTGCATAGTACGCGGTCGCGCCAATCGTGTTGATGACAAGAGTGATCGCCAGGAACAGTTCGTTCTTCGACTGGATCGCCATAAAGAACGGCGGGGTGACGATCAAGGTGAGGACGAGACCCCAGATCAGAATCGTCTGAATCCCATACTTCTCCGACAGTTTCGCGGCCACGGGCTGCCAGAGGAACTGAACGACGGCGGCGAGCAGGATGAGGTTGAGGATGACCGTGCGGTCCATGCCGAGGATCCCGGTGGTCCACGACAGCATGAACGTGTTGTTGAAATACGCCGAGGCGATTCCCACGATCGAGGCGAGGACGCCGAAGAATATGAAGAGTCCGGCAACGCTGAAGGCCTCGACCACGGGAACCTTCGGGGTCTCGCCAGCAGCCTTCACCTCGGTGAATTCCTGAGATTCCTCGACCCGAGACCGGATCAGGAGGGCCACGATGACGAGAACTGCGGAGAACAGGAACGGGACTCGCCATCCCCAGGTCATGAACTGGTCGTCGGGGAGCAGACCGACGAGCATGAACGCAGCCGTCGAGAGGATCGATCCTGCGGGTGAGCCCTGCTGCACCCAGGCGCCGGCGAGTCCTCGTTTGTCCGAGCTCGAGTTCTCGGTTGCCAGGACGACCGCGCCTCCCCATTCGCCGCCCACCGCGAGTCCCTGGACGGCGCGGAGGACGACGAGGAGGATGGGCGCGGCGAGTCCGATCTGCCCGTAGGTGGGCAGGAGGCCGATGCAGGTCGTGGCAATGCCCATCATGAGCAAGGTGACGATGAGAGTGTTCTTGCGTCCGAATCGGTCACCGAAGTGGCTGAAGATCAGACCGCCGATGGGGCGAGCGAGGAACCCGACCCAGAAGGTGGCGAAGGAGGCGAGCAGCCCCGATCCCTGCGCCATGTCAGGGTAGAACACGGTGCTGAAGACAAGAGCGGCGGCCGTGCCGAAGGCAAAGAAGTCATACCATTCGATGGCGGTGCCGACGAAAGCGCCGGCGATCGACCGTTTCTGACGCTGCTGGGCACTCTGGGCAGTCTGAGCTGTCGCTGACATGGGTGGTGGTCTCCGTTGACGAATGGCTGAGTGAACATGCGAATGATTGAGTCAATGCACGTTGGACAGCCCTACTCTAGGGTCAACCCTTCCATACACTCCAATACTTATTACTGAGGTTTGTGATAACTTCCGTGCATGGATATTGCTGCATGCGAGAGTTTCCTCGCGGTCTTCGACACCGGCACCGCCACAGCCGCCGCGACGCGACGGTTCATTTCCCAACCGGCGCTCTCACGACAGATCCACGCGCTGGAGAGCCGCTGTCGCACCGCTTTGTTCATCCGCTCGAAGACCGGAATGCAGCCCACCCACGCGGCACGCCAACTCGAGCCGGTCTTCCGACGACTCATCGACGAGGTGCGAACAGCTGAGTCGGCGATCTCGACGTTCGGCCAGGAGCGAGTTCCCCTCTCAATCGTGTGCCCGACGATGGTCGCCGAAGGTGTGATCCTTCCCTTTGTCGCCGATTCGAGGACTGAGGTGGCCAATATCGTCGAACGTCCCACCAACACGATCTTCGACGCTCTGGCTCGGCGCGAGGCCGATCTCGCTCTTGCCCCGGCGGTCCCGCCCCCGGAATTCACGTCCAGAATGATCTACCGGATCCCCTTCACGGTCCAGGTCGCAGAGTCCTCGCAGCTGGCCGAGCGTGATTCGCTCGATATCCGCGAACTCGACTCTCTGTCGGTGATCGTGCCGGACAAGTCCAATGGCACACGGATCGACCTCGACCGACAGCTGTCTCGTGCACACGTCAACTACCGTCCGCTGCAGGATGTCTCACGTGCTCACATTGGCCAGGCTATGGTCAAAGCTGGGAAAGGGGTCGTCATCACGGTCGATCCGCCTAAATACGGTCTTGTCGCACTCACGCTCACCGACGGCAATTCCCCGCTTTCTATGGAAGAGTGGGCCGCATGGCCGTCCGATCATTTCGCTGAGGACTCCATCAACCATTTCATCGCTGCGCTCCTTGACTGGATGCAGACCAGGCCGCTGTTCGACGCCCTGGACTTCTCACCTTCGGCCCGGGCCGAGCTGGATCGTTAGGAATCGGACGCGGCGGACCAGCGTCCGGAGGTCAAGATACCGTTGCAAGCACCGATGCTTGCAGAAGGAAGAGTGATCCAATGCCGCACACATACCGGCGCATCAGCCCCATGGCCCAGAACTACCCGGCCTCGAACATCAGGAAGATGTTCAATCTGGCCCTCGACTATCCGAATGCCGTGAAGGTGACGGTGGGCGAGCCCGATTTCAACACCCCCGAACACATCAAGGCCGCCGGGATCCGCGGCATCGAGAACAACCAGACGCGTTACGTCGCCAACGCCGGAATCCCGCCGCTGCGCAGCGCCATCGCCGGCAAGTATTCAGGTCGCTGGGGTCGGGAGCTGAGTTCGGACAACGTCATGGTCTCCTTCGGTGCGATGGAGGCTCTGACCTTCGCCCTCGACGTCACTGTCTCCCCCGGTGAGGAGGTGATCATCCCTGATCCCAGCTTCCCGAACTATGTCGGCCAGATCCACCGCCTCGGCGGGGTCGCAGTTCCGGTCCCGGTTCGTGAGGATGCAGGGTTCAAGCTTCGCGCCGAGGACATCCGTGGCGCGATCAGCGACAAGACCACGGCCATCATCATCAACAGCCCGTCCAACCCCCTGGGTTCGGTCATGGACCGGGCCGAGTTGGAGAAGATCGCCGATCTGGCCGAGGAGTTCGGATTCGCGGTCATCTCTGACGAGGTCTATGACCAGATCACCTTCGACGATGCGCAGTTCACCTCCATCGCCGAGGTGCGCCCTGGCTTCGATCGGTTCCTCGTTGTCAACAGCTTCTCGAAGACCTACGCGATGACCGGGTGGCGCTGTGGATTCGTCATCGGGTCGGTCGATCTCATCGCGCCGATGGCCTTCCTCCAGGAGGGAATCACCTCGAGCCTTCCCGGGTTCGTGCAGGAAGCGGCACTCGCAGCGATCGAGGGCCCGCAGACCGACGTCGACATGATGGTGCAGTCCTATGCGCAGCGCCGCGACCTCATCACCGAGCGCATTGCGGGCATCGACGGCATCAGCATGCTGCGCCCCGAGGCCACGTTCTATGCCTTTGCCAACATCAAGGACTGGGGACTGACCTCGTGGGAGGCGGCCACCGCTCTTCTGGAGAACCACGGGTTGGCAACGATTCCCGGCTCGGCATTCGGGGCTCAGGGTGAGGGCTACCTGCGACTGACGTTCTCCGTCGCCCCGGAGACCATTGAGACGGCCTGCGATCGGATCGCCGACTTCGCCGCGACGCGGTAATGCCTGCCGACACCTGTGACCCGGTGAAACTCAGACCGAGCTCAAGTGGCGACCCGATTGAGGCAGGAACACGTCAGGCACCGCATCCCTCGCGTAACCGGTCAAGTCTGCGAAGTCGTCGTTGGTCAAACCCGCCGATCTGAACTGAGCGACGAGACCTGACACCAGCCTCGGCGACTCCACTGGGACACGGTCTTCCTCTGGCTCTTCTGTGCGCCACCCTTTGCGGCTGATCTGCCGGTAGAAATTCTGCCGATCGGTTCCGCTCGCCAGACCAAGGCGAAATGCCCTCTCGAAGATGGCCTGCATAGAGACTCCCCACTCGAGCTTGAGAGCCAAGAGATTGGGCAGCTTCAGCGTCTTCAGCTGGTGACGGATCTCCGCCTCCGGCATCAGGAACTCGGCTGCGAACTCATTGGCCTGGGCTTCAACGTCGATCATCTCGTCATCGACATATCCGTCTGCGTGCATGACAAGATGCCCCAGCTCATGAGCCAACGTCAGGCGCTTGCGCGAAGGCGAGGACCAGGAGTTGACGATGACCAGCGGATAGTCGGAGACCCACTGCGAAAGACCATCGATTCGATGAGTGCCCAGGTCGAGTTCACAGACAATCGTTCCCGCTGTCTCCATCAGGTCCACCACAGACCTCACTGGCCCAAGTGGCACGCGCCAAGCTGTACGAACTCGACGAGCAGCCTCCGCCGGTTTTGTGAACTGATAATCGAAGGTCGGCACATGGGTTGCCGTCTGCAAAGGCGCGCGTTCGGTGAGCATCGACATATGCATCCGGAGCTCGTTCAGTTTCGCTTCGGCAGACTTCCACATCGACACCTTGGTCGACGACTGGCGGCGCATATGCGCTGACACTCCGATGGCGGCACGCATGCGAAATTCCTTGACGAGGAACGCCGGGGTGACACCAAGCTCGCCGGCAATCCTGCGGATTTCAGAGTCCTCAGGCGTCCTGGCCCCCGAAATATATCGGGAAACAGTGGCCTGAGCAGCACCGATCGCCAACGCGAGATCAGCCTGAGTCAGGCCTCGTGCGCGCATCAGTGTCTCTATGACTTCGCCTTTCACAGTTGGTCAGTTCCAGTCTCTTCGTCGCTGTCGACGAGGCCACTGAGATCCAGTTCAGGCATAGAAGTCTCGTAGACGTCTTCCACCCGGATCGTCGCCGGGCGCTCAACTTCGCGCTCGAGTGTGACGGCCCACAGGGCTCGACTATCAAGTGACTCTCGATAGGAGATGACGGCAGGACCGATTCGCCCATCCATCCACTTGTACCCGACAGCCAGATGCGTCACCTCAAGCCCATCGAGAGGAAGAGTCGGCTCATACCAACGTTTCGCCCCTTCGGTGGGGAATGCAGCGATGACGTCCCCCGCCCGGTGGCGCTTCACGCGAAGTTTGAATGAGTTCATCCATCCGATCTCACGTACCGGCTCGTCGTCAATGATCGTTGACTCCGGGGACGCGTCGATTCGACGAACGAGTCCTGCCCACACTCGCTCGTGGATGAAGCTGCTGATGAATCGCTGCGTGAATGTCGGAAACCAGGCGGGTCTGAAATCCTGGAAGTCACCCAGGTCAATGCGGGCTTGATCGACCGAATCGATCAGGGCAGTCTGAAATTCGTGCCCAACTGCGTCAAGAATCTCGTGTCCATTTTTCGCCGAAATCATACCAGTAAATATACCACCGCATTCGGAATACTGAGCCGACATCCGGACTTACACCAGGGAACCCGTAGAACGCACTCCACCATTTGAGAGGCAGACATGTCGACTATCACGATCATCGGCGGCCACGGAAAAGTTGCGATGCTTGCGGCACCGCTGCTCAACAATGCCGGGCACACGGTCCGTTCGGTCATCCGCAAGGAGGAGCAGTCCTCCGAAATCGAGGCGGCGAACGCCACGCCTGTCGTCGCCGATGTCGAAAACCTCGACACCGATGCCATCGCCGAGGTGCTGGCCGGCAGTGACGCGGTTGTCTGGTCCGCCGGTGCTGGCGGATCGGGTGAGGACCACACATGGGCGATGGATCGCGATGCCGCCATCCGCGTGATGGATGCAGCCCAGAAGTCGGGTATCCGCCGCTTCGTGATGGTCTCATACTTCAATTCCCGGCTCGTCGACGGCGAAGTTCCCGGCGTCGAGAAGGGCGACGGAATGTACGCCTACTACAACGCGAAGTCACAGGCCGACGAACATCTGCGCACGAAGACCGACCTCGACTGGACGGTCCTCGGCCCCTCAGTTCTGACCCTCGAACTTGCGACACAGAAGATCACCGTGGACAGCGCCGGCGAGACCCGCGACCTGGACGTGCCCTCGACGTCTCGCGACAACGTCGCACATGTCATCGCCGCAGCCATTGCCGAGCCCGCGAGCTTCGGCATGACGCTGAACTTCCACGACGGTGACACCCCCATCGCCGAGGCGGTCGCTCAGGGAGTCTGAGATCTGACCGTTCCGCGGTCAGCCCGGCAGTAGCTCCCGCAGGTCCTCCCCCGCGGCAATTCGCGCGAGAAGTGCTGGTTCGCCCCAGTCGGAGGCCAGCGCCGCCTGCAGGACCTCATTCCCCGGGCCCGTCGGTGGCAGTACAAGCACTCCCTGCCGGTCACCGAGAACCAGATCACCGGGGCGGACTGTGACGCCGTCGATCTCGACCTCGCAGTCAAGGACATCATCGCCGAGGCTGCCGGTACGTTTCGTCGTCCGCGCGATCAGTCCGGTGGCGAAGACCGGGAGCCTGTCCTGCACGTTGCGCAGCGCAGCGGCGTCGGTGACGGGTCCGTCGACGACGATGCCTGCGGCACCCTGGGCGATCGCGACCGCCGCCGTGACCGCCCCGACCGGCGCGTGGAGGCCGCTGGCGACCCGGATGACGAGAACGTCACCCGGCCTCAGTGCGTGCAGTGCGCGGTTGACGGCGAGCGCATCGGGTTCGCGCAGATCGAGGGTTCTGGCCGGGCCGACCATCTGCGGCCCTTCGTTGATCGGCACCATGCGGGGAGTGCAGAATCCGTCTTCGAGGAAGTGACCGAGCGTCGGGAGCTCGACCTCTCTCAGTGAGGCGATCAGTTCCTCGGAGGCCAACTCCTCACAGTCCAGGTCCACCGCCATACCGCTCACGCCCCACCCGCTGCTTCGGAAGAATCGCTGACAACCGCGACACATTCGACCTCAAGCGAGATGTCCCAGATGGAGACGCACACGGTGGTCCGTGCCGGTTTGGCCTCTCCGAAGAAGTCCGCATAGACACGGTTGAATGGTTCCCGTTGTTCCGGCGCGGTCAGATAGGCGTTGACCTTGACGACCTGGTCGATGCCGCTGCCGGCGGTTTCCAGAACCGATCGCAGGTTGCCCAGGCACGTCCTCACCTGGTCTTCGAACGCTTCAGGCGTGATGCCGTCGGCGGCGAAGGGCACCTGCCCGGTGGTGAAGACGAACCCATTGGCAACCACTGCCTGTGAGTACGGGCCGATACTCGGGGCCAAACCCGGGGCTGTTTCAATGCGGCGGATCATCGGTTCTCCACCCCCACCTCGGCGGTGGTGTCAGCGTTGACTCCGGCCTCGGCGGTATCGGCACGGTCGATGCTCTGCAGGCGGTTTTCGGTGAGCAGGAACAGGGCGATGAGTGACAGGACCGCGGAGCCGGCGATGTACCAGGCCATCGAGTCGGACTTGCCGGTGACGTCGAGCAGCCACACGGTGATCGCGGGGGTGATTGCCGAGCCCAGCAGGCCCGAGAGCATGTAGGACACGGACAGTCCGGAGTAGCGGATCTTCGCGCCGAAGAGCTCGGCGAGGAAGGTCGCGATCGGTCCGTAGTTCGCGCAGAAGGCGATCATCATCAGCCCGTAGGCGAGGAAGACTGCGGCGGGACTGCCGGTGTTCATGAGCCAGAAGAACGGGAAGGCGAGGATGACTTCGCCGGCGATTCCTGCGGCGATGATCGGGCGCCGTCCGACCTTGTCGGAGAGGCGGCCGAAGACCGGGATGAAGATGAGTCCGATGATGCAGGCGACAAGGACGACCCAGAGCATGAAGTTGCTCGACAGCCCCTTTTCCTGGGTTCCGTAGTTGACGCCGGAGGCAACCATGAGCGTGAAGGTCGACCCGGTCGACAGTGTGGCGACGCCGCCGAGGATGACGGGCTTCCAGTAGTGGCGCATGAGGTGGGCGAAGGGCAGTTTGGCCTTCGCACCCTGTTCGCGGACCTGCTGGAAGCTCGGCGTCTCCTCGATGTTGAGGCGGATGTAGATGCCGACGGCCACGAGCAGCACGGAGGCGATGAACGGGACCCTCCAGCCCCAGGAGATGAGTGCTTCTTCGGACACGAGACCGGTGACGATAAGGAAGGCGAGGTTGGCCAGCAGGGTCCCCACGGGCACGCCCACCTGGACCATCGAGCCGTACCAGCCTCGGCGCTCCTCAGGTGCGTGTTCGACGGTCATGAGAACCGCCCCGCCCCATTCGCCGCCGAGCGCCAACCCTTGGATGATGCGCAGGGTGAGCAGGATGAACGGGGCGGCGATGCCGATCGTGTTGAAGTCGGGGACCAAGCCGATGGCCAGGGTCGCACCACCCATGACGAGGAGGGAGACGAGCAGCATGGACTTGCGTCCGAGGCGGTCGCCGAAGTGTCCGAACAGGACCGCGCCGACCGTGCGCGCCAGGTAGGCGGCGGCGAAGGTGAGGAACGCGAGGATCGTGCCCAGCGCCGGTGAGAGTTCGGGGAAGAAGACCTGGTTGAACACCAGAGCCGAGGCGGTGCCGAAGAGGAACAGGTCGTACCATTCCACGGTGGTGCCGATGACGCTGGCGGTCGCGATCTTGCGCATCTTCGCGCGATCGAGGCGAGCGCTGGCGGCTGTGCCGGTGCCCGAGTTGTCGACGGATCCGCCGTCGGTGCGAGTTGGCGAACTCATGGTGGTGCCTCCAGAAGGGCAGATGAACAGAGTTGGAAGTGACTGTCATCACTCTTCCCTGTGCGCACTCCGCCAACAATGAAATTTCACACCAGGGTGAGGCTCAGAATTGTGTATTTGCACATTTCGGCATCATCGAGCCATCCCGTGGTGGCTTGAGAATCCGTGCTCGGCCTCTTACCTCGCGGTCAAACCCTCACCCCGCCGAGGCGAGTGCCGCGTTCCAGCTTCCGTAGAACTTCCGCACTGCGGCGGCCGAAGGAACTTCGCCCTTGTGTTCGGCGGCGTATTCGCCGTAGGCCTTGTAGGTGGCACCGAGGTCCCGGTCGTCACAGTCAGCGACGAAGTCGGCGATCGCCTTGTCATACGCGGCTTCGTCGAAGCGCAGCTGGCCCCGTGCTCGACCCACCGAGCTGGTGGCCAGGCCCGCGGCCTTGAGCGCCTCGTTCCAGGAGCCGAAGCGTTGGACGGCGGTCTGGCTGGTCGGCGGCCACACACTGGCGCCCTTGGTCGAGGCCACACCCAACTGCCTGAGGACTGTGGTGCGCGCCTTCTCGTATTTCGCCGCGGTCAACGCCACCGGGCTGGGTGAGCTGCGCACGCTGGCAATGGATCCGGCCACCTCGGCGAGGGCCTTCTTCACGCCATTCTCATTCAACGTCTGATTGCGGAGTGCGACCTCAACCTCGGCGAGGATCTCGCTGTCCTTGGGACTCAGCGCGGACGTGGCAGTCGGGGCCAGGCCAGCGTCGGTCGCGGCGAGGTGGAGCAGCGCCCCGATGAGTGCGGGGGCGGCGGTGTGGGACCTGTCGGTGTCGGAGTCAGTCATCGCCTTCATCTTACGTGCGATGCCTTTCCTGCGACGCCCCTTCTCTGCGTTGGAGGAGAATGCTCATCACGAGCGGCAGGCTGCAGACGGCCACGGCCATGAGCAGTGCGGCGATCGCGGAGTCGACGATGAGGAAGTAGCCTCCGCCGAGGAGCACCATCGAGGTCGCGGCCGACACTAGGCGACCGGTCACGGTTCCGCCGATGTCGCTGCCGTCGAGGATGACGTCGATGAGCCGGGAGATGACGAACCAGGCGACGAGGATGCCGAAGGTCGCCAGCAGTGACTCGGAGAGGGCCAATCGCATCGGCACCTCGAGCGCCCAGCCCAGCAGGGTGGCTGAGAACGGCATGAGCAGGGGAAGGGCCGTGGCCGCGAGAGCGATGGCCGAATAGGTGAGGATCTTCCTGTGGCGGTAAGCGGTGGTCATGGTTCTTCCTTTCCGGTTCAGCCGGTGAACAGGGACAGTGCTCCGGTGGCGATGAGTGTGGTCAGTGTCGTCCAGGCGACGATGGCGATGCCCTGCCAGAGCAGGATCCATGAGGTCTTGACACCTGAGCTGACCAAGATCGTCGAGGTGATCTGAGTCGGAATGGCCAGGGGCCCGAGCAGACTCGCGCCCGGGACTCCGAAGCGGGTGAGGAAGCGCTTGAACTTGATGCGGCCCTTCGATTCGGGCTTCTTCTGAGCAGGTGGCTCGTCGAGGAACCTTGCTTCACCGTCCGCAGGCCCGCGCTCGTCGGCAACGGTCGCGCCCTCATCGGCAACGGCTGCGTCGGCCCCAGCTCCAGCCGCGCCAACCCCGACGGGAACGCTTTCCCGAGCTCGGCTCCGGCGAGCAACCACGGCCTCGCGAGCCCGGGCACCGAGCAGCACGATGACGGTGACGCAGATGAAGTTGCCGATCGCCCCGGCGAGGCCTGCGACGATCGGGTTGAGGCCGGCCCACACGCCGATGACAGCCGAGACCTCGCCCTCGACGAAGGGCACGGCCCCGGCGAGCGCGATGATGAACGGCTGCACAAGCTCGGGGACATGTGAGGCGAGACCTTGGAAGAAGGTGATGAGGGAGTTCATGATGTCCTCTGGAAGTAGTCCGATTGATTACTTCCAGTGGAAACTGTGTTCTCAGAACAGGGTCAAGCCCTGATGGTCGAACACCGGAAATTCACAGCTGAGCGGGCTTTCACACCATCACCTCGGCGGACTTCAGTTGGATTCCTTGGCCGCCTGGGCCTTCACGAACTCGATGAAGTGCTCGCGTTCTTCGTCCGAGATGTCCAAGGTCGGGAAGATCTGGAGGAAGGCTCGTTGGATGACATCGACCTGGGCGCTGTTGTAGAGCTCGGTGATCGAACCGGCGATGGCCGACTGTCCGATGCTGATGTCTCCGCGCATGCCGTGTGCTGGTGCGAGCAGCCAGGGATTCGCCTCGAGATGCGCCTTCATGCTCGGCGCGACGACCTCGGCCAGCCGCGCTCGCGTGGCTTCATCGGCGTCCTCGGCGAGATCGTCGATTTCCCTATCGGCGGGTGAATTCGTGGCCATGATCGACTTGATCTCGGTCATCGTCGTCTCGTCATAGAGCCGCGAATACAGTGACATCAGGTTGCGGTCGGGAGCTGACATCTTCGCCGCGATGTCGATGAAGCCGGCGGCGGTGTCGATCGGGGCGCCGTACTCGAGCAGCTCCGCAATCTGCCCGCGCGCCTTCTCCAGCTCGGCGATGGTCTCGCCGAGTTCGACGTCGAGACGTTTGAGCGTCAGCTGCTGCGCTTCATGATCATCTTGAATGGAGCCGATGTCAGTCAGCGGAATTCCGAGGTCGCGCAGCCGCCTGATCTGCAGAAGCCTGAGCACGTGGGCCGCTCCGTACTGCTTGTACCCGTTGCTCATCCGTTCGGGCTGAGCCAGCAGCTCGAGCTTGTGATAGTGCCGGATCGTGTTGACCGTGGTGCCGGTCAACCTCGCCAATTCGCTGGTGCTCCACCCCACTGGCCGTTCCCCTCGCCGCCGCTGCGTCTTTGTCGGACAGTGACTAGTGTATTGGCCCAGCCAGAATGCGAGCGTGTTTAGACTGAACCATGACTGAGTTCAAGATCGGCGACACCGTCCAAGTCACCTCCGGAGCCATGGCCCACAGCGTCGGCACCGTCGTCTACCTCTATGAGGAGACAGGCAAGTACCTCGTACGCACGGGCGTGGGCGCACAGGACTACTATTCCCCGGACGAGATCGAGCTGTTCAAGCCTTGAACTGCCTCCGTGACTCCATGCAGTCACGGATACCGTCGCGCTAAAGTGTATGCATGGTCGTCGAACCACCAGCCGCCGAACGGCGAGAAACGCTGGGCGTCTACTTGATTCCCTTCAGCGTGTGGGCCCTGGCAGCACTTGCTGCCGTCGTTATGTGGGCTGTCGCTCCGGCCCACAACGTCGATGGGTCGTGTGAAGGCATTGGTTTCGGCTGCTCTCCATCTCCACGCGACACGATCGCGATGCTCGCCATGTTCTTCGGCATTCCCGCGACCATCGGCTGGCTGGGGTTCTGTGCAATCGTCACGGCCCTCCTGAACAAGACGATGCGGGCGAAATGGTGGGTGCGAGGGCTTGCGTCCCTGGCTATCTGCCTCACAGTCAGCGCGATCACCGTCGCTCTCATTCTCCTCGCAGGGTAACGCCACCCCTCGACGGTTCTCAGCGCAGTCGATCCAGCGCATCCTCGGCGCGGGCGAGTCGCTTGTCTGCGCACAGCTGCCACCAGTAGTCGCCCCGTTCGCCGAGTCCGTGCTTGGCGATATTGACCCGATTGCGGGCCGCGCTCACGTCCTCGTCCGTGCCTGTCTTCTTTGCAGTCCGGACAGCGTTGCGCGCTGTGCCGAGGTGGCTTTTCAGTTCTGCGACCATATCCTCAGGCAGTTCCGGATCGGTTCTGCGCCATTTCCGGCCCTTGATGACCATCCAATTCTGCGCATCGGTGTATTCGCACTCCCCCTCGTGGCCCATGATCAACAGTCTGTTCTCCTTCGAAGACTGTGTCCACATCGCGTGTCCACACGATGTTCTGTGGGCGCTGAGAACCGACATGTCCGCCCTCAATGAGAAGATGGCACAGTGCCCGACACTGACCATGCTTCGTCCCATCACGCTGCCGGCTGGCGTGATGCCTTCGCCTCCCTCGCCGAGGTGGCTCCGCAGGAGCATACGCCTGTGGCCCTGGGATTCGAGCTCGTCGAGGTCGTGGCCCGCACCTGGTTCGAACCGAAGCACTCCGTCGTGCTGGAGAAGCAGGAGGTCTCCCCCGGCTCCAATCCCAGCCTTGCGATCCGCCCGCTGATCCTCAGCGAATCCGGCAACTGGGTGAAGAAGTCCCTGACCTGGCGCACCATCGATCGCATGGCCAGACAGTTCAACGTCGATCCCCGCCACCAGGAATGGTTCACCCAACTTTCGGGACTGCGCACCCGGGACAAAACCGACTTCACACCCGATGGCGCGCCGTACAACCTCGGCGATTTTCACACTCCGCTGCTGTGGGACATGTTCGCTCAGGCCGCCGAACTTGGGATCGAACTCGTCGGCGTCAATCAGGGCATGGACGTGCACATCGGGCGTGAGTCGAAGGCGATCATCGACGTCAACCGGGTGAAGAACCAGCTGCGGGTGCAGCCACGGGTCACGATCGATGAACGCGAATTCTCACCAGGACTGACCAAGCCCATCTGGACGCACGGGTTCTTCGGTGTCGACCTGCGCACAGGGTTCACGGTGACCTTGGCTCCGGCGGCCAAACCCACCGCGCAGTCGGCACTCTCAGTCTTCCAATCAACTGGCCCAATCACGATCCCGGCGAACGAGTCCGAAGAATTCTTCGAGGAGTACTACCCATTGCTGCGTACTTCCGCCGAGGTCGTGAGCACCGACGAGACGGTGAAGTTTCCCCAGTTCAGCCAGCCGCGGCTGGTCCTCTTCATGGTCTACGGTGCAAAGGACCACCTGAGCCTGCAGTGGTACTGGGAGTACTCGGGACCGCGCCGGACCCTGCCCGTGGTGCCCCTGTCGAAACTCGGCACCTCCGCCATCCGCACCACAGCGGGCGCGCGCAGCACCACTCCGACGCCAGACCCACGCGACAACCGCGACCTTGAGCATGAGGGCGCTGTGCTCGACCAAGTCGCGTCCGTCCTCGCCGAGACCCAACCGCCGGGCCACCCCCGCGACATGGAGCTCTCCGACGTCGACACCGCGGACTTCGTCGTCAACGTCCTGCCCGGGCTCGAGGAGATCGAGCACGTCAAGGTCATCACGCGCGGGAAGAAGCAGCCCTATCGTGAGCTCGGCGGGGAACCGAACATCACGATCACCTCGGTCGAGTCGGAGAAGAACGACTGGTTCGACCTCGGCTTCCAGATCACCATCGACGGCAAGCCCATCCCCTTCGTCAAGCTCTACAAAGCCCTGGCGTCGGGGACGAAGAAGATCAAACTCGTCGACGACACGTTCCTGTCGCTGAACAAACCCGCCTTCGACAAACTCAAGGCACTCCTGGCCGAGGCCGATCTCATCCCCGAGTGGGAACCCGAGTCGCCCAAGATCACGCGCCTGCATGTGGGCCTGTGGTCGGAGTTCGAGGAGCTCGCCGATGAGACTCTGCCCGCCCAGTCCTGGCAGGAATCCGCGCAGGCACTGCTCGACCTCGACCACCTGCCCGCCGTCGAAGTCCCTCACCTGAACGGCGTCACCATGCGGCCCTACCAGGTGCAGGGATTCCGGTGGCTGGCGCTGCTGCACAAGTGCCACCTCGGCGGGATTTTGGCAGACGATATGGGCCTGGGCAAGACCCTGCAGACCCTGGCACTCATCGCCCACGCAAAGGCCGAGCACGCGAACTCTGGGAGCGGGGAACCGCACCCGCCGTTCCTCGTCGTCGCTCCCACCTCGGTGGTGGACAACTGGGCAAAGGAGTCCGCGAAGTTCACCCCTGACCTCGACGTTCGTGTCGTTTCCGAGTCGACGAAGAAGAGGCAGAAGCCCCTCGCCGAGGTGGTCGCCGGTGCCGATCTCATCGTCATGTCCTATGCGATGCTGCGCCTGGACGAGGACCCGATCTCCCGCCTGGACTGGGCAGGGTTCATCCTCGATGAGGCACAGTTCGTGAAGAACAGCTCCTCGCAGGTCCACAAGGCCGCGAAGTCGGTCAACGCACCCTTCCGCCTGGCTCTGACGGGCACTCCGCTGGAGAATTCTCTACGCGATGTGTGGTCACTGTTCTCCATCACCGCACCTGGACTCTTCCCCAGCTCGCATCGTTTCGAGAAGGAATACGTGCGGCCCATCGAAGGTGGTGAGGATCCGGGACGAATGGGACAGCTGCAGAAGCGGATCAGGCCGTTCATGCTGCGCCGCACGAAGGATCTCGTCGCAGCCGATCTGCCGGAGAAGCAGGAGCAGGTCATCAATGTCGAGCTCAATGCCGCGCACCGCAAGCTCTACGATCGGGTGCTGCAGAAGGAGCGGAAGAAGATCCTCGGCTTCATCGACAGCGAGTACGACAAGCAGCGGTTCATCGTCTTCCGGTCTCTGACCCTGCTGCGCATGCTCGCCCTGGACCCGCGCATCGTCGACGGCGAACACGAAGGTGTGCCCTCGTCCAAGCTCGCCGCCCTCATGGAACGCCTCGAGGATGTCGTGGCGGAGGGCCACCGGTCAATCGTGTTCAGCCAGTTCACCTCCTTCCTCGACAAGGTGGCCGAGGATCTCGATCGCCGAGGTGTCCCCTACGTCGTCCTCGACGGCTCGACTCGCAATCGCGGCCAGGTCGTCGACGAGTTCCGATCCGGCGCGGCTCCCGTGTTCCTCATCAGCCTCAAGGCCGGCGGTTTCGGCCTCAACCTCACCGAGGCCGACTATGTCTTCCTTATGGATCCGTGGTGGAATCCGGCGACGGAGAACCAAGCGATCGACCGAGCGCACCGGATCGGACAGACGAAGAACGTCATGGTCTATCGCTATGTCGCCGAGGGAACGATCGAGGAGAAGGTCCTGGCCCTGCAGAAGAAGAAGGCTGAGCTCTTCGACTCCCTCATGACCGACGGCGGGGCCTTCGAAGGGCGCGGCCCCAACGGTCAGGCATTCAGCCAGACGGTGACGGCCGAGGACATCCGGGGACTGCTCGAGGGGTAGCACAGCGCCAACCAACTATCCTGATAGTGACGATGACTGATGACTCAAAAGCGACCCGGGAGCAACGCTGGCAGGAACGCCTGGCAGTGCCGGTTCTGGTCGCCGCACTCGTCTCGATCCCAGCAATCTTCCTCACCTTCCTCTCTGAGCCGTGGAGCGACGCCGGCAGAGTCATCAATCTCTTGTCCGGCTTGGTCCTCGTAGGTGAGACGCTCATACTCTTCCTCGTTACTCCTGACAAGAAGTCCTGGTTCAAACGGCACCTGTGGCTGATCGTGCTCACAGTTCTCGTGATCATCGGAGTCATCTTCGCCCTCGGCCCCGTGCAGCTGTTTCGCATCATTCGACTCGTCGGCGCATTACGTATTCTGCGTACAGGCAGAATCATCAAGGCCGGGCGACTACTCTCGGGACGCATCAGCGGCAGATGGAATCGTCTCGCAGCCCTGGGTGTCTCAATCCTGGTCGCGATCTTCGTCGCCGCCACTCTTGCCGATCCGAGTTCAACGGTCCGTGAGATCTTGCGCGGCGTCTTGCCCTTCGACTTCGGACCCATCGCGGTCATTGCCTCAGGGCTGATCCTGGCAGGCGCCACGTTCATCGTCCTCTTTGATCGCAACAGCAAAGACGAATTGGACGCAGAGCCTGGCAACGATGGCGGTCAGAGCTAAAGTCACCATCCGCCCGAGAATATTTACTTTAGATTGCCTAAAGTAAATATTGACGGCCACCTCGTGAGCTGAGGTTCGCAGCAAGCTGCACGAGAGGACGGCGCCCAGCGGAATCCGCGATAACTACGTGGCGGTCGCTGAGTCAGCCCTTGAAGTAGAAGCTCGAATGCGCCGCACACCGGGGGTTGAACGCCGCCGCGCACTCGGGACAAGCATCGGTACCCCGGTACGTGTCGATTGTCAGCTGCGTCCAGCACAAACCGCACAGGATCGCAGCCTGATCCCACTTCTCACGCGGCCATTGCTGGGCGGGATGATCGGTGGTCTCGCTGTGGCAGAGGTGGCACGGATAGTACCGGTCGCAGCACGCGAAGCGAATGGCGATGATGTCGAGCTCGGTCGCATAGTGGACACACCGCGTGTGCTCATCGACCGTTTTGCCATAGACCTGAGGAGACCGAGACATCCGACATCCACCTTCCCCTTATTGAGCCGCTGCCAGTACTCACTCTAATTGCCGACGCGACTCGTCCGAGTAGAGTGAAATCCCCCAACCGATGAGGATCCATGCCGCAGTCTGCCAAGTTCATCACCCCCTTCGCCGAGGTGGCCCTGAGCAACATCACCAGCAACTATCCGTACGCCGCCCACCACGTCGCCGGGTCACCTGCCGACATCGTCGAACCGCGGAAGAAGAATCCGGCCTTCGCGAACTCCTTCGACTGGCACTCCAGCGTGCACATGCACTACCTGCTCGTGACCCTACTGAGCACCGAGACCGCCCAAACGGCTCCGTGGCGCGACGAGGCCATCACGGTTCTCACCTCTCACCTGAGTGCTGAGAAACTTGCCGCCGAAGCGATGTTCCTCCGCGAGCACCCGACCTGGGAACGTCCCTATGGCTGGGCCTGGGCCGTCGAGCTCGTGCGTGCGCTTCGGGCCAGCGATGACCCGCAGTTGCGTGATCTGGCTCCCGACGCCGAGGTGCTCGCCCAGACAGTCTTCGACCTGACCGTGGCATGGCTGCCGAACATGCCCGAACCCGTCCGCCACGGAATCCACCCGAACACCGCGTTCGGCCTGCGGCGTATTCTGCTCGGCGCACGAGACTTCGGCCGACATGATGTCGTCGATGCGATCGCGGCGTCCGCTCGTCGCTGCTTCGCCGATGATCATGCCTGGAACTTCAGCCAGGAACGCAGCGGCCAGGACTTCCTCTCCCCTGGTCTGTGCGAGGCCGACCTTATGGCTGAGGTTCTCACCGCCGACGAGCTCGCCGTTTGGCTGCCAGACTTCCTCTCGGAACTGGCGCCGGAGTCCCCCGCGCTCTCCCCTGTCGAAGTGCTCGACCCCACGGACGGGTATCAGAGCCACCTCTATGGTCTCGGGCTCTCCGTTGCGGCCTCGATCATGCGCTTGGCCCCACGACTGCTGCAGATCGCCGAGGACTCAGGCAATCTGGACCTCGCTGACCGCACCAGGGGCTTCCTCACCCGAGTCGATACGCTCATGGCTCCCGGGCTCGAGGCGTCTGTGTCCGATGAGTACATGGCCTCACACTGGGTTGCGACTTTTGCGTGGGAAGTACTGGAGCTCAAGAAGGATTGAGATGGATAGGTACGGCAGGTGACCTGCGGACCCCAAAAGGCACGGGGGTCGTGTAAGTGTCTGCTCTCCACCCAAACCTGGTGGTCGACTATCGTCCAGAAGTTACTGCCACAGGAGCTTGGTGTTCCAACTCGCAGGGAAGCCCATGTCCAACTCCGGCGTGACTACACGATGTCCTTCGGGTGTGATTAGCGGGAGGCTGAAGGACAGGATGTGATCTCGAAACCTGGCAGGCCAATCACTCGGTTCAGAATGTGACCTAAGCATGAAGGCCAAGACGGCGGCATTTATATAGAGCCGCTTGCTCTCAGTTGAAGTGCGAGAATATCCAGGGGTTGAGACGTGGTCCAGCAATGGGCCAGCTGTGTGCCTGGGCGCGATCGACTGCGCGCGCTTGAAGTGTCGGTTGAAAAGCCGCGAGCCATGGGCGCAGTAGTTGCGCAAATCGGCGACTGCCCGGACGACTTTCCCGAACGGGGCGGGATGCATGAAGCCAAAATCATTGGCCACAGTCCGGGCATCAGCGGACTTCATCAGCTCGAAGAGATACGGCAAGCTCCCGAAACTGAGAAGTTCGGTTACGGCCCAGACCGGTAATGGTTGAGAGGGATATTTCGCTAGGTGATGAGCAACAAAGTCCTCTTCCGGCTTCGCACTTCCTATGGCTCTATCGACGGTGCGTTTCCAGGCCTGGAATTTAGTTTGAGGTGGCTTACTCCTGGGGATCAGCGTATTGCACTTCGCGGTGTCAAGGCAGTTTCGGTCTAAGTGCGCAGCCGGATCCAACCTGGCCAAAGCGTGCGCAATCGAAGCACGCAAGCGAATTTCGAAGTCCAAAGTCCCGTCTAGGCAGATGCGGGCCAACTTCATGTCGAACTCTTCAAGAGTTATGACATGATCGATGCTCGCCCCTGTCATGTACGTGGCAGCTCGGTATTCGCGCATTGCGGCATTGATCTGGTCGGCAGGCAGCAGCTCACGGAACACGTAGCGGTATGCTCCAGACCGGTGGTAGCCCACCCGAGTGAGGAAACCGAGGGCGCGTGCGTGATTCGGAATCTTCAGCCCAGCTTCAGCCAAGTCTGTAATCAGATCCTCGCGCTCTTTGAACGCTTTTGTGAAGTGCATGCAGCTCATTATCGCGCAAATGAAAATCGTCTCCTTGAGTCCGAGGACTCAGAGGGAGACGATGTCTGATGCCCCCAGCTTAGCACTCGGCGAAGGAATATTCACTCCGCCCACGGCCAACGCTGGTCACTCAGGAGGCGGAATCACCGGCAGTTCCGAGGTCATCTCGTCACGGGGAACAGCCTCGGCGCTGTCTGCCGTGTTCTCGACACCATGGTCGGCGGGCAGACCGGTCAGGCGGTCGGGCTTGAGGATCTCTTCGAGCTGGGTTCGGTCGAGGAGACCCTGCTTCACGACGAGGTCGGAGATCGGTTCATTCGTCGCCAGCGCCTGCTTGGCCAGCTGCGCGGCGGGCGCGTAGCCGATGACCGGGGCCAGAGCGGTGATGACGGTGACGGAACGGGCCACGGTGTCCTCAAGCGCCGCCTCGTTGGCGGTGATGCCGTTGACGCAGTTGACGCGGAAGGTCTGGCAGGCACGCTCGAGCCAGGTGATCGACTGGAACAGTGAGTGGGCGATGACCGGCTCGAAGGCGTTGAGCTGGAGTTGGCCGCCCTCGACAGCCATGGACACGGTGACGTCGGCTCCGGCGACCGAGTAGGCGACCTGGGAGACGGCCTCGGGGATGACGGGGTTGACCTTGCCGGGCATGATCGACGAGCCGGCCTGGCGGGCAGGCAGGTTGATCTCACCGAAGCCGGCCTGCGGTCCCGAGGACAGCAGGCGCAGGTCGTTGGCGATCTTCGACATCTTCAGGGCGCTGCGCTTCAGCGCCCCGGAGAAGGTGATGAAGACGCCGGTGTCGGAGGTGGATTCGACGAGGTCACCGGCGGTGACGAGCTCGAGTCCGGTGATGGTGCGCAGGTGCTTGATCACCGCTTCCTTGTACCCGACCGGGGCGTTGATCGCCGTTCCGATCGCGGTGGCGCCCATGTTGACCTCGCCGAGGAGGGCGACGGCGTCTTCGAGTCGCTGCACATCCTCGCGCAGGGTGGTGGCGAAGGCGTTGAATTCCTGTCCCAGGGTCATCGGCACCGCGTCCTGAAGCTGGGTGCGACCGACCTTGATGACGTGGGAGAACTCGCGACCCTTCGCGGCAAAGGCATCGGCTAGAAGCGTGAGTTCGCCGAGGAGGTTCTGCAGTGAGAAGGCCAGAGCAATCTTGATCGCCGTTGGGTAGGTGTCGTTCGTGGACTGGCTGTGGTTCGTGTGGTCATTGGGGTTGATGAACGAGTAGTCGCCCTTCACATGACCGCCGATCTCGAGGGCGCGGTTCGTGATCACTTCATTGGCGTTCATGTTCGTCGAAGTGCCAGCGCCGCCCTGGATCACGCCGACGGTGAACTCGTCGTGGAGCCGCCCGCCCTTGACCTCTTCACAGGCGGCGTCGATGAGGTTGGCTCGCTGTTCATCGAGCGCCCCGATCTCAAGGTTTGCCCGTGCTGCGGCCTGCTTGACGCACGCGAAGGCACGGACGAAGTCCGGATAGACGGAGACCGGGCGGCGGGCGATCGGGAAGTTCTCCATCGCTCGCGCCGTGTGCACACCCCAATACGCTGCAGCGGGGATCTCGAGGCTGCCGATCGAATCGGTCTCGGTACGGGTGGGTGCAGAAACGCTGTCGGTCACCGCTGGTGCCTTCTTTCGTCGTGAGGATGCGTCATGATCGCCGAGGTTGTCCCTCATTTCTCACGATACTGCGCGGTCGAGGAGGGCGTTATGATCTGGCTCATAGTCGCGGTACTTCCGCTGGATCTCGATCTGGGGATCTGCTCGTTCGAAGTTCACCCCTGCGAACTCTCGGCTCGCCCCGATCCCTAGAGCAGGCGCTCGCCGAGTGCTGAGAACGCTTGGTCTGCCTCAAGTCCTGTGTCATCGGGCAGTCGACCTGAGTGGATGCCGGAGATAGATTCTTCGATTCTCGTTGTGGAGAGGCGGAAGAAGCGTTTGGTGACTGCGACGACCAGTTGTTCCTTCATGGGCGCCACGGAATAAATCGTCGATTTGGAGCAGTGCATGCGACGGGTCACCTCGTCGACACTGATGGAGGTAAAGCCCCTTCTGGCAGGGAATGCCGCGCGGCTTCGGCGGCCGCATTCATCTCGGCTTGCTGAGTGTGGTCACCTTCGGGAGGCATTGAGTTATCGCCGGCAGAGGCAATGACCGTGCCGTCAGCGGAGACAACCATCGAAGCGAACGGGTGCCATCCACGGTTCTCCGCATCCGTCGCGAGGTCGATGCTCTGGCGCAGGAACGCCAAGTCCGCCTATGTAGGGTCGGTAGCACCCGGTGCGTCCACACCAGCCCGTCGCAACCATTCGGATTCCGATTTCGCGCTGATGGCTCGCTTCTTCGCGATTATGTAGCTGAAATACTCCTCCACGTTGAATGCCAGTGCGAGGAAGAAGAGGAGCAGGAACGGTGACATCGGCGTGTCGTCTGAGTCGAGGTTCAACAGGAAGAAGAACAGCGCTGCCGCTCCCATGACACCAGTGCTCCAGGCAGCCCGCTCGAAATATTTCGCCTTGATGGCCGGCAGAGCCTGCAAACTGACCACTTCTTCGTTCGCCAACGGACCTCCCTGTCATCAGGACAAAATTTCTTGCCGCTTCACGATGGTGGGTGTCAGGCCATCGTGGCTGATTGAATAGGGCAATCAACAGACGCAAATCCAAATGGCCGAGTCGTTTACTCTTGTATGCGCTTACGTCGTGAAATGTAGACGATGAAAAGTGCCACCCCGATCAGCACTGGAGCCAAAGCCCACATCGGGTAGCTGCCGGTAGTCAGCGTAAACAGGAATACGACGTTGATTAGGCCGCCAGTGATGACGAATACCCACGCGGCCGCCTTGATTGCCTTGTCCATAGATCTGACCTCCCATCTTTGCCTCGAGACTCGGATAATGGCGCATCAGGCTAGTGGAATGCTAGCCAGGATTCACCCTACGAGCTTCAGTTTGTCTCTACATTCGCAGCTATGTGCGTCGAGGCATTGTTCAACCGCTACAGCGATTCACCGACTGCGAAGTAGTAGAAGTAGTAAGAGGAGTGTGCCTTCCAGCTGCGGTTGAACGCGACCGAGCTTGCCGTGCATTCGTCCACTCCCAGAAAGGTCTCGATCGTCAACCGTCTGGCACGCACCGCAGAGAATAGCTGGCTGGCTCCACCCTTCACGAGGTCACTGCTGTGCGGGGTGCTCTGCACATTCGGCATGTTAGAGATGGCACGGATAGTACTGAACACAACAGTAGAAGCGGATAGCAGTGATGTCGAGCTTGGTCGAATAGTGCTCGCACCTGGTGTGGTCATCGACCGTTCAGCCGAATACCCGCGGTGATGTCGTCATCGTCTCTGCTCTACTGTTCCAGGAGCAGGTCAGGACACACAGTCGATGCAAAGCCCCCGCGCGGAGCACACAATATGGAATTCCAACAACCATTCCTGCCTTGGAGCGTTAACGCGAACTCGCGCGACCACTGCAATCATTCAACGCAGCGGCGACGGAAGAACCCCCGCCAAAGTGACACTCTCCAGGCTTATCTTGCTTGTACTCCTGTCGCTCTTCACAATCAGCATACTGACCATTCTCGGCATTGCAGATGTCACTTTAGCCACCGATGGCGCCGGATTCTCGGGTTCCACTGGCTGGTCGGGCTTGGCTTCGGTGCAATGTGGGTAGCATTCGCGTGCCCAGCCCTCATTGCATTGCTACCTGCGGTGGCATGGGTCAAACGTCGTTCGAACTCAAACGCTGAGTAATTGCGTTCAGTGACCCGTATGACGGTGAGAACGGATCCCAAAACCAAGGGCGTCGGCCTCAGCCTCGCTCGTAGACGACCTCTCCCGCCGACGCCGTCGAGTCCGCCAGAATCTCCCCAGATCCGCCACCGCAACCTTGAACGGGTCTCGGTCGAAGGCTGCGAAATGGGACTAATGCATGGTTTGGTGGCAGGTAATCTGGCTCGTCGACAGACAAGTCTGGAATTCAGACATTACTACCTTGGCCTACTGGGCGCTCCGACGACCATTTTTGCGTGCAAGCAGCCCACTCGCATTGAGCGTCGGCGAACGTGTAGCTAGGATAATTTGACCCTTGTGTCGCTCGTCCGCGAATCTTGACAGTCGATCTAGTTGGATACGACCCTTCACACACCATGCGTCTCGTGTCGTGAAGGTTCCCACCGAGACCACGAGTCGCTTACACCCCTACCAGCCCAAGACCCGACAAACTATCCGGGCATGTGACAATTCTTCCGTCAGCTCTGACAGTTTTCAGCAACAGGGTTGCCATGCAAACTAAGGCACAACGCAAACACAACACTCTCGGGAATGCCGTTGTGCAAAATACTTTTGGAATCACAGACCAGTGATATACTCATGCCATGACCAAGTCGGAACTTCTCACAGCAAGTCAAGCCTCATCGTGGCTCGGCGTTTCTCAATCTGTTGTCACTCGCCTTTCCAACAATGGCACCATCCCTTACCAGACCGTTGGAGCGAGGAAAGCTTACTCGACGGAAGACTTGGAAGACTACCTATACAAAGCGAACTTAACGCAAGCTCCACCAGACACACCGAGGGAATCTCAAGAAGTCCCGAATATTACCGCGATCTCTTTCTTCTCTGGAGCCGGAGGACTAGACCAAGGCCTGGAAAAGGCCGGGATACCCGTCCAACTGTACTGCGAAAATAACCGCGAATGCAGAATGACGCTATCAAAAAACCGCCCGGACGCTGGGCTAATTGGCGACATAAATAATGCAACCAAAGAAATGGTTCTCGAATTTGCAAACATCACTCCTGACCGAGGAATAGACCTAATGGTCGGAGGGCCGCCCTGCCAGGCATTCAGCACCGCCGGCGCGCGGCGCGCCTTCGCAGACGATCGCGGGAATATATTCTTAAAATACCTCGAGCTAGCCGACGAACTTCAGCCCAAATATCTTGTAATTGAAAATGTTAGAGGTTTGCTCTCAACTCCCTTCCCACTCAAGCCCGACACTCCACCAGTGAGAGGCGGAGCGTTATCTTTGATCCTAGAAAAACTGAAGACTATGCAATATAAAGTCTCTTTTAATCTATATAATTCGGCTAACTTTGGCGCCGCGCAGCTACGTGAACGTGTCATACTAATAGCCAAGCGAGAGGGTTCCGCTCCTCCTTATCTTCAACCCACTCACAGCAACGATCCGAAATGGGGCCTCCAGCCGTGGGTAACCTTCAATCAGGCGACTAAACACCTGCGCGACGTGCGGCACGAACACACACAGTTCCCTTCCAAACGGCTGGCTCTATTCGAACTACTTGAAGAAGGTCAATACTGGACGTCCCTACCGACAGACCTTCAAGAATCGGCTATGGGGAAGGCATACCATCTGTCGGGGGGCCGCACAGGATTCTATCGCCGGATCGACGGGAATCGCCCATCACCGACTCTTGTAACTAGCCCCACGATGCCTGCAACAGATCTGTGTCACCCTACTGAGCTTCGTCCATTGAGCGTGGAAGAGTACAAAGCAATACAAGGCTTCAACACCGACTGGTGGATTGCGGGCTCGGTTCCAGAAAAGTACAAGCAGATAGGAAATGCGGTGCCAGTGAAGCTGGGCCAGGCAATAGGGGAGCTTATCAAATCGGATATGGCCGGAGCCGCGCAGGCAGAATCAAAGCTGGGAACTAGTTTCCCATTCTCTCGCTACCGTGAAACTAGCGATATTTCCTGGAGAAACCCAAGATCTCACCAGGCACCACTAGGACAGACGGTCGCGTAGCAACACCAAATCGTCAATTGACTGCCCCAGGCCTCTCTCTTCAAGCATCTTGAATAGTTCGTTGACCAAGCGTACATGGCACCTGTCTCTAGCCATTCTTACTGCAGTGCCGTCGATCTCGCTTATCGGCATAAGTAAGCCAATTTCACTATCATAACCAGCAAGCCACTGCCAAAACTTCGTCCCTGTAATGTACCTGTACTCAAATCCAGCGATATCACGGTTCTCTCTTTGTATATCACTAGGAGAATATACTCGGATTTCATCTCTCGATTTCTTATCCCGAGCTATACACATTGCCACTTTAACTGGTTGGCCTGAAGCTCGCCTGCGGCTCTCGATCTCTTCTTTCCTCGTCCTTAGCCCTCGAAGCTCCTGGACAAAACTAGCCGAGTTGGTGGTATTAGTTTGACTTTTAAGCTCAAGCACCCAAACTACACCATCCCGCACTGTGGTTAAGTCACCGGTGTCGATCGTGTCATCCGAAATTTTGGCTAATATATTTTGCCAAGAAGTTCCCATGACAGTCTCTTCAGAAGAAGACTCTTTTGCATGGAAGGCTTCCAATATATAGTCGGCGGCCGTTTCGCAACCACGGGCGGCAAAGATGGTTACATCTTTATTGAGGAGATCTTTGACTTTAAGTTTGTCATACCATTCTATACGTTGCACCTGGTAGCTCTTGATGACCTCCAGGGCTATATCACGATGGCTCGACAATTCCTGTGGTACATGCGGCTTATCAATCATGAGGCCAGTGTACTGTGTCTACTGAAACTGCAGGGCATCACGTCTGGATATTTTTAGGTGAGCGCAGCACTCCATTGGACTCCCCAACCTTCGCATCGAATAAAATCAGAGCACCGGTTCCTCGCAGACGAGAGGCCCCCACTATCGCTGGCTGGTTCGTGGCGAACACTAGGCCTCTTCTGCTCATCGTTGTTCCGCACCTCTCGGATCTACCACTGCATTGAATATGCAATCACCTGGCTCCTGGTCACCGGAGCGATGCTTCCATTGCAGGAGCATTCATGGAGAAGGTTCTGAACCATTTTTCCGAAACACTCTCTCCCTCATTTTAGGAGCTGCTAGCATGAAGAATCATGTCAATGGTCTGCTGGAATTATAGTGGAATAGATTCGCCTTGCGGTTAGAGGCAACAGGCATTTGGTGCGATCTAATTCGTTCTGCCTGTGATTCTACCGTTATTGAATTTGTCCGGGCGTCTGGATCACGACTCGTGCGCATCATTCAACACACTCTCGGTATCCCCGCCCAGCTGCGGAGCCGGAACCGCGCCAGCCGCCGGAGACCCAGCAAACTGCAACGGCACCCTCGGAGCTAAAACTCGCCCGACCCCCGGCTGATCAATCTCTCCGAACAGCGGGTTCTCCAACGAGCACCAAGGATCGTTGTTGACGAGCTCCTCGAATGTCTGGAACTCACCCTGCAGCACGCCGGCATCGGCCAACACTGAAGCAGCCTCGGCGGCAGTGTGCGCAGCGAACCATGGGCGCACCACTGCGTCGATGGCTTCGCGAGCTTCGAACCGACCGCCTTCGGTGTTCAGATCAACATCGAGCAGCGGCCCGATCATCTCGAGCTTCTCGCTCAGCCCCGTCGCCTTCCCCAGCCCGCGCCAGTGCTTGTTCGAGATGACGGCAACCATGATCTCGCGACCATCCGACGTCGCAAACGACTGCCCATAGGCACCATAGAGTCCATTGCCCAGCGGCCCACGCGTCTTCCCTGTCGACTGCACCTCGGCGATGTAGCCGAGGTTGCCGACGGTCGCGAGCATGACATCCGAGAGCGCCAAGGTGATCTCCTGGCCCTTGCCTGAGGAACGCCGTTCCAATTCGGCGGCGATGATCCCATTGGAAATGTAGAGTCCCGCAGCGACATCCCAGGCCGGCAGAGCATTATTGACTGGACGCTCGTCATCACCGGTGATGATCGGGAACCCGCTGGCCGCATTGATCGTGTAGTCCACGGCCGGCTTCCCATCATGGGAGCCACTCAAGCGCAGCATGACGAGATCTTCGCGATGCTGGACGAGATTGTCATAGCTCAACCATCCACGGGCGGGCAGGTTCGTCACCAAGGTGCCCGCCTCGGCGATGAGGTCGGTCGCGATCTTCTGTCCCTCTTCGGACTTGAGATCCAGGGTGACCGAGCGTTTGCCCTTATTCAGGCTCGCCCAATAGATCGACGTCCCGTCATCACTGATCGGCCACCGATTGGCGTCGATGTTGCCGCCGATCGGGTCGATGCGGATGACGTCCGCGCCCAACTGTGCCAGGGTCATCGCGCCCAGAGGGGCTGCGATGAATGCGGAGATCTCGACGACTTTCAGTCCGGCCAGTGGTGCCGATCGTGTCTCTGACATGGGTGCTCCTCAGCTTTCGGTAGTCGTCACTGTTGCCGCGATCGCGGTCTTGCCGTCGGGTCCAATGGCTTCGAGTTCATGGGTGTTCGCTCCGGTGCTGCGACCGACGAGGTGGATCTGCTCGTTCGCAAACAGGGGTGACTTCGCTCGGAAGTCGTATGTCGCGATCGTGGACTCCGGGTGGTTCTTCATGAATGCGTCCAAGAGCAGTGTGGCTGTCAGCGGGCCGTGTGTCACCAGCCCAGGATACCCTTCGACCTCGGTGACATACGGGTGGTCGTAGTGGATGCGGTGGGAGTTGAACGTCAGTGCCGAGTAGCGGAAGAGCATGACTTCGTTGGGCCGCACCGAGCGCACCCAGTCCCATCCTTCGGGGGCAGGTGTATCTGCCCGAGCTGGTGCTGCGGCGGATCCTTCGGGCGCCGAGGTGGCTTCCCGGTAGACGATCGTGTGCCGATCCGTTGTCGCCAGGACTCCGTCGGCGGAGACTTCGTGGCGCAGCACGACGAAGCAGAGGGTACCGCTGCCGCCGGTCTTCTCCGTGATCGATTCGATGGTCGTCGTCCGCGAAAGCTTCTGCCCGGCGAGGATGGGGGAATGGAACTGCAGCTTACTGCCAGCCCACATGCGCCGAGGTAGTCCGACCGGTGGCATGAAGCCGCCGAGCTTCACGTGTCCATCGTTGCCCAGTTCACTCATCGGCACGTCGTCTTCGGCGAAGTGCAGCCAATGTCCCAATGGGAACAGCGTCGCTGGCTCGGTCGACGACGATACGTCCTGCTCAAGCAGCGTGGCTAAGCGTGCCGCACTGACTCCCGAGGCGATGTCCTCTTCCGTGTGGGACCGGCCCACCCAGTCCTGCAGATTGATTTCAGTCATGTCAACGTCCTAACAGTTCATCTGAAATGATGCGCATCTGGATCTCCGAGGACCCTTCGAAGATCTTCGTCAACCTGGCGTCCCGCCAGTGCCGTTCGACCGCGAAGTCCTTCGTGTATCCGGCACCACCATGGATCTGCACCGCCTCCGAGGTGACCTTCTCCGCCATCTCGGCAGCGAGGTATTTGACCATCGCCGCTTCCTTGTCGCAGCGTGCACCAGAATCGATCTGCGTGCACACGTGATACATCAACGCCCGGCTGGCTTCGATCTGCGCGGCCATGTCGGCAACCTTGAACCGCAGATGCTGGAAGTCAGCCAAGGGGTGACCGAACTGGACCCGCTGCTTCAAGTACGCGATCGAATCCTCCAGGGCCGCCTGTGCGAGACCGATCGACCGAGCGGCAGTATGCGCACGCCCGACCTCGAGCCCGGACACGGCCTGGTAGAAGCCCCGCTCTTCCTCACCCAGCAGTGCGTCTGCTGGAAGGTGGAAGTCGTCGAAGTTGAGATCCCAGGTCTTCCACCCGAAATACCCGATCTTCTTCACAGCAGTCCCCGACATGCCTGCGGGGAACTCACCGCGGTTCTTCTCGACGAGGAATGCCGAGATTCCACGGTGACGTTTCTCTTCGTCGGTCGAGGTGCGGGCGAAGAGGATGATGTAGTCGGCCTGATCGGCAAACGTGCACCACATCTTCGTGCCGTTGATGACCCACCCACCGTCATCAGCACGGGTGGCCTTGCACCGAATATTCGCAACATCCGACCCAGCCTCGGCCTCGGAGAGGGCAAAGGCGCCGAGGTATTCACCGGTCGCGACCTTCGGCAGCAGACGAGCTTCCTGTTCGGGTGAGAATCCACCGCCCATCCCATTGCCGCGAGCCAACAGGCCACCAACGGACATCCAGGCTCTGGAGAGCTCTTCGGCAACGAGGCAGTACTCGAAGACGCCGAGCCCGAGGCCCCCGTATTCTTCGGGGATGAGAATCCCGAAGAACCCCATGTCCGCCATCTGCTTGATGAACCACTCCGGGAACTGACCCTCCACGGGGTCGAGTTCATTGGCGAGCGGCAGGACAACATCGCGGGCGAACTCTCGAGCCAGCTGCTGGATCTCCAGCCGGTCCTCGGTCATGAAGTGCGGAGTATTCGGCCTAGGCCTGGGCTTATGCGTCATAGTGAGACTCCTTCTCAGGCCTTGTTGCGGCCGATGAGCTGCTTGGCGATGACGCCGAGCTGGATTTCGTTGGTGCCCTCGCCGACGATCATCAGCGGAGCATCACGGTAGTAGCGTTCGACGTCGTACTCGGTGGAGTATCCGTAACCGCCATGGACACGGATAGCGTCAAGGGCCACCTCGGCGGCCATCTCTGAGGCGTAATACTTGGCCATGCCGGCCTCCATGTCCACGCGATCACCGGAATCATAGGTGCGAGCGGTGTGGAGGACGAGCTGACGGGCGGCCTCGAGCTTCGTGGCCATCTTCGCGAGCTGATTGCCCACAGCCTGGTGCTTCCAGATGGGCTTGCCCATGGACTCGCGTTCCTGGGAGTACTTCACCGCGTCATTGAGGGCAGCCTGGGCCACGCCGAGTGAGCGGGAGGCCACCTGGATGCGGCCGATCTCCAGGCCCTTCATCATCTGCTTGAAGCCCACGCCCTCCTTCTCACCGAGCAGCTGGGACTGCGGCTGGCGCAGATTCTCGAACACGAGCTCGCAGGTCTCCACACCCTTGTAGCCGAGCTTCGAGAGGTTCTTCGACACGGTGAAGCCCTCGGCCTTTTCGACGAGGATGATCGAGATGCCCTTGTGGCGAGGTTCGGCCGTGGGGTCGGTCTTGACGAGCAGGGCGATGAGGTCGGACTTGCGGGCGTTGGTGATCCAGGTCTTCGACCCGTTGATGACGTAGTCCTCGCCGTCCTTGGTCGCGACGGTGCGCATGGCCTGCAGGTCGGAGCCGCCGCCGGGTTCGGTCAGGGCCATCGTCGCGCGCAGTTCACCGGTGGCCATGCGCGGCAGGTATTTGTCCTTCTGCTCGGCCGTGCCGTATTCGGCGATGAGCTTGGCCACGACGGTGTGCCCGCCCATGGCACCGGCTAAGGACATCCACCCGCGGGCCAGTTCCTGCGTGATGAGCGCATAGGCCTCGGTCGAGACTTTGCCGTCGCCCCAGGGCTCGTCGATCGCGAGTCCGTAGATGCCCATGTCCTTCATGGTCTGGATCCACTTCTCCGGATATTCGTCGGCATGCTCGACCCGGTTGACGTGGGGTTTGACGTCGTGGTCGATGAACTCGGCGACCGTGTCGATCATCATCTGCTCTTCGCTGCTGACTGCCATCTCGAAGTCCTTTTCCTCTGCTGCTGAAGTTGTGATTGTCTGCCTCGCCGAGGTGGCCCGACGTGGCCGTGTTCGTGGTGGTCCGTGGCCGGTTCAGTCCAGCCGGGCGCCGTCCTTGGCTGTTCTCGTCCGCCCGAGCCCGATCGTCGTATCCGGTCCAGTGCTGTCGAAGAAGTCGTTGCCCTTGTCGTCGGTGATGATGAAGGCTGGGAAGTCCTCAACTGTGATCCGCCAGACGGCTTCCATACCGAGGTCCTCCATGTCGAGGACTTCGACCTCGGTGATGCAGTCCTGGGCCAGACGTGCCGCGGGCCCGCCGATGGAGCCGAGGTAGAACCCGCCGAATTCCGCACAGGAGTCTTTGACCTGCGCCGAGCGGTTGCCCTTGGCGAGCATGATCATCGACCCGCCGGCCTCCTGGAACTGGCGCACGTAGGTGTCCATCCGTGAAGCGGTGGTCGGTCCAAACGATCCCGAGGGCATTCCTTCGGGAGTCTTGGCCGGTCCCGCGTAGTAGATGGGGTGGTCCTTAAAGTAGTCGGGCAGCTCCCCGCCGGCATTGAGGCGTTCGCGCAGGTTGGCGTGGACGATGTCTCGGGCGACGATCATCGTGCCTGACACTGAAAGCCTGTCCCCTACGGCCAGCTGGCTCAGCTGGGACTGGAGTTCGGGCATCGGCCGGTCGAGGTCGACGGCGGTGACGTTGCCGGATTCGATCTCATCGACGCGACCCATCGACGGCAGGAACCGAGCCGGATCGTGTTCGAGTTCTTCGATGAAGACACCGTCTGCGTTGATGCGGGCAATGATCTGCCGGTCGGCCGAGCAGCTGACGGCGATCGCGATCGGCAGTGACCCGTTGTGGCGGGGCAGCCTCACGACGCGCACGTCGTGGCAGAAGTACTTGCCACCGAACTGCGCGCCGAAGCCGAGCGTCTGGGTCAGCTTGAACACGGTGTCTTCGAAGTCCGTGTCGCGGAACCCATGGCCCAGCCTCGAGTCACCGGTGGTGGGCAGGTCGTCGAGGTAATGGGCGCTGGCGAGCTTCGCGGTCTTGAGCGTGAACTCCGCCGAGGGTCCGCCGATGACGACTGCCAGGTGGTAGGGCGGGCAGGCAGCGGTGCCCAGGGTGGAGATCTTCTCGGCGAGGAATTCGAGCATCGAGTCCTCGTTGAGCACGGCCTTCGTCTCCTGGTAGAGGAAGGACTTGTTCGCACTTCCCCCGCCCTTGGCCATGAACAGCAGCTCGTAGTCATCGGCCGGGCTCAACCCCACTTCGATCTGCGCGGGCAGGTTGGTGCCCGTGTTCTTCTCCTCGAAGAGGCTGACCGGGGCGAGCTGGGAGTAGCGGAGGTTGAGCTCCTCATAGGCCCGGTGGATGCCGGCCGAGAGATATTTGGCGTCGTCACCGTCGGTGAGCACATTGGGTCCGCGTTTAGCGGAGACGATCGCGGTTCCGGTGTCCTGGCACATGGGCAGGATCTCCCCGGCCGAGACCGAGGCGTTCTGCAGCAGGTCGAGTGCGACGAAGACATCGTTGGCGCTGGCTTCCGGATCGTCGATGATCGCGCGCAGGCTGGCCAGGTGATCGGTGCGCAGGTAGTGGGAGACCTCTTTGAACGCGACCTCGGCGAGGCCGGTCAGCGTCGACGGCGCCACCTGCAGGAATGACCTCGGCTGGCCAGCCACCTCGGCGTGCACCGTTTCGACTCCGTCGATGTCGAGGCGCCGCATGGCCGGGCCATCACCGTGTGTGGGCAGCAACGGGGTATACGCAAAGGCCGGTGTTGTGTCAGGTTGTTCGGCCATGGTGATCAGATGGCTCCTTCACGATGGAGTTCGGCAACCTTCTCAGGACTGAATCCCAGATCGCCGAGGATGGTGTCCGTATGGTCTCCAACATCGGGAATCGGATCCATCCGAGGTTCGACCCCGGACATCTCGACCGGAGGCACGAGCATCGAAATCGGCCCGACCGGGGAGCCGACGTCCTGCCAGCGGTCACGCTCGACCAGCTGGGGGTGATCGGCGATCTCAGTCATGTCCCGCTGCCGCGAGTGTGCGACCTTGGCGGTTTCGAGGAGCTCGTCGCATTGCGCGCCGGTGAAGTCGGCGAAGACTGCTTCGATGATGGTTTGCAGCTCATCGCGGTGGGCGTAGCGGTGGGCTGCCCGATCGAAGCGTTCGTCGGTGACCATGTCGTCACGGCCCAGGACCTGGGTGGCGAAGCTCTTCCATTCGCGTTCATTCTGAATCGCGAGCATAATCTGGGTGCCGTCACCGCAGGTGAACGCACCATAGGGGGCGATGGCCGCATGGGAGGTCCCTGCCCGGGTGGGGCGGGTGCCGCTGCCGTGGGTGAAGTAGAGGGGGTAGCCCATCCATTCGACGAGGGAGTCGAAGAGGCTGATTTGGAGGGTGGCGCCTTCGCCTGTCTTCTCACGGTTGAACAGGGCGGTGAGGATGCCGGAATAGGTGTACATGCCGGCGGAGATGTCCGCCGTTGAGATCCCCGTCTTCGCGGGGTGATCCTCGGTCCCTGTCACGGAGACCAATCCTGCTTCGGCCTGCACAAGTGCATCGTATGCCTTGGCGTTCTTGTACGGCCCGTCTGGTCCGTATCCGGAGATCGAGGCGTAGATGAGTCGGTCATTGGTCCCGCGCAGGTCATCGGCGCCGAAGCCCAAGCGTTCGGCGGCTCCGGGGGCGAAGTTCTGGATGAACACGTCGGCCTCGGCGACGAGGCTCTTGAGAATCGCTTTGCCCTGCGGGTGCTTGAGGTCGAGGCTCAGGCTCTCCTTGTTGCGGTTGAGCCATACGAAGTGGCTTGCCATGCCGTTGACGGTGGTGTCGTAGCCGCGGGCGAAGTCTCCGGTTCCGGGGCGCTCGATCTTGATCACGCGCGCACCCAGATCGGCGAGCTGCCTGGAGGCGAACGGTGCCGCCACGGCCTGCTCGCAGCTGATGACGCTGATACCGGACAACGGAAGTTCGGCGTGCACGGGGCCTCCACAACGAGATTTCATAAGCTTTCCACGATAGAATACATCATTCTCTGGATCATGCATTATTCACGCTGAAACCTTGCAGCGGGATACACTTCACGAAGCGAAGGCAATTGGCGAGGCACGACGAGCGGCGACGGAAGGCTGTGGAGTGGAGCAGGAATCAGCATCGACGAAGCGGGACAAGATCGTCCTGGGCCTGCGTCGGAAGATCCTCGGCCGCGAGCTCGAACGCGGCGAACGACTGCGTCAGGACGAGGTCGCCGAATGGTTCAAGGCCTCGATCACTCCTGTCCGCGAAGCCTTGCGCATCCTCGAATCCGAAGGCCTCGTATCCTCCGAGGCCCATCGCGGCGTGCGCGTGGCCGGCGTCGACGTCGACCGCCTCAAATCTCTCTTCGTCACACGCAAACTGACCGAGACCTTCGCCATCGCCCGCGCCACGACCCGGATCTCCCGTCACGAGCTGCGCCAGGCCGAGAAGCTCCTCGAGGCACTGGACTCCGCCAGCGAAGAGGGCGATGCCATGGGCCGCAACACCCGCAACGAGGAGTTCCACTTCTTCTTCTACGATCGGTGCGGACTCCCGGCCCTGCGCGATGACATCGCCACCCGGTGGCGGGCCTTTCCCTGGGATCTCACCCTCGACAGTTCGGACCGACTCAATCAGGTCCACAGTGAGCACCAGGCCATCGTCGATGCTGTGAAACGCATCGATCCGGACGCTGCGGCGAAGCACCTCGGCGATCACATCACCAATGGATTCCTGCGCCTGGCCGAGTCCACGGCCGGTGAGCCGATCTCCGACCCCTTCGATTTCGACGCGGACTGAGCAGCCCCACTCCCCCGTTCTCTGTATCCATCGCCCTTGGATTCCCACATCTCAAGAAATAATGCATTCCTTGGTAGATAATATTGGAAATCGACTGATTCTCGTCTAAGCTCAAATCGTTTGACTCCTTGTGTGACTCAGCGCACCGCCAAGGCACGTTGCCGTGCATTGTGCAGCAGACTGCGATGTCTGCACTGGTCACCTCGGAGACTGACATGACACTGGTCTCGATTACTGGAGCTGACGATGACGTCGATACGACGACCCAGGTGGAAACCGCTGGTTGCCTGCCTGTCGATCTGCCTGCTGGCCCTGAGCGGGTGCAATCCCGCGCGCAGCGGCAAGCAGGAGAAGTTCGAACTGCGCTTCGCCCATGTGACTTCGACGAGCACGCCGAAGGGACTCGCCGCTGACTTCTTCGCCAAGCAGATCGAAGAGAAGTCCGATGGCCGCATCCAGGTCGAGGTGTTCCCGAACTCGGAACTCTACGGCGGCAAGGACGAGATGCAGGCGCTGCAGTCCAACGCCGTGCAGATGCTCGCCCCGGCGAGCGCGAAGTTCACGACGATCGCGCCGAGCCTGCAGGTTCTCGACTTGCCGTTCATTTTCGATCACCCGGATGAGATCCCGGAGATCGTCAGTCCCGACACCGAGATCGGCAAGGCCATCTACGCTAACCCCGACCTCGAGGCCAATGGACTGAAGGTTCTGGGCCTGTGGGATTCGGGAATGAAGCAGATCCATTCGAACAATGCGACGCTGTCCCCGGATGACATGAAGGGCAAGAAGTATCGCATCCAACCTTCGGACGTGCTGCGCACTCAGTTCGAGACCTGGGGCGGAATCCCGTCGCCCCTGGCCTTCGCGGAGGTCTACAACGGACTTCAGCAGGGACTCATCGACGGTGGTGAGAACACATACTCGAACATCGAGTCGCAGAAGATGCACACCGTCCAGAAGTACGTCACCGAACTCAATCACGGTTACATCGGCTACATCCTCACCGTGAACAAGCGCTGGTATGACGAACTGCCCGATGACCTGCAGGCCGTCGTCGACGAATCTGCCGATGAAGCCTCCGAGTTCAACCGCAAGGAAGCACAGAAGGTCAACGCGGAATCCAAGCGGCTCATCGAGGAGTCCGGGGGCACGAAGATCGTGGTGCCCACGAAGGAAGAACGTCAGTCGTTCAAGGACATGGTCGTGCCATCCGAGTACGAGAAGTACAGCGATGTCATCGGACCTGAGGTCGTCGACGAGCTCCTGCAGCGCGACAAGGAACGTGAGTGACGATGAAGACCTTCGACAAGTATCTGAGCCGGGTCGAGAACTTCCTGGCCGGCGCCAGTCTCATCGGCGCCACAGCACTCGCGGTCTTCGCAGTGCTCCTGCGCAATATCACCGGAGACGTGCTCTTCTGGTCCGAAGAGGCCATCATCTATCTCATCATCTGCTCGACCTTCTTCGGTGCGGTCGTGACCCTGCGCCACAACGAGCACGTGGCCGTGGACATCATGCCGACGCTGCTCAAGGGCAAGAAGAAGAAGTTCTTCGTCGTCCTCGGCGGCCTGATGACTCTCATCTATGCGGGCTTCATCGCCTACCTGTCCTGGGCACTGATCAGCGAACCCTTCTCGCGCACGACGATCACCCCGGCGCTCAAGCTGCCGCTGTGGGTCGTCGAACTCTCACTGGCGATCGGCATGACGCTGTTCTTCATCCGCGCCGCCGAAATGCTCATCCGAGCGATCAAGGCCCCGGCCGAAGAGCTCGACAAGGACGTGTTCGCTGAGGAAGCCGCGGCAGTCGGCATCGACGTGAAGGATGTCGCCATCGATGACGACGACGATTCGAAGGAAGGGGATCGCTGATGCTCGAAGCAACATTCGTTCTCATTGCAGTCCTCATTCTGCTGCTCGTCACCTCGGCGCCCATTGCGGTGGCCCTGGGCCTGACCAGCCTCGTCTACTTCTACTACTTCACGCTCATCCCGATGACCCAGGTCTCGGAACGGCTCTTCAACGCTCTGAACTCGTTCCCGCTGATGGCGATTCCGTTCTTCATCCTCGCGGCCAACATCATGTCCCGCGGTGGAATCTCGCGGCGACTGACCGACTTCGGTGCCGCCATGGTCGGCCACCTGCGCGGGGGCATGGCGATCACCACGGTGCTTGCGTGCATGTTCTTCGCCGCCGTCTCCGGCTCATCACCGGCCACGGTCGTCGCCGTCGGTGCGCTGATGATCCCGGCCATGATCAAGAACGGATACCCGAAGGAATTCTCCACGGGACTCGTGGCCACCTCGGGGTCCTTGGGCATTCTCATCCCGCCGTCGATTCCGCTCATCGTCTTCGGCATCGCCACAGAGCAGAACATCGGCGACCTGTTCCTCGCCGGCATCCTGCCGGGCATCCTCGCCGGCGTCATGCTGCTGGGCATGGCCGTGTTCGTGGCCTGGAAGAACGGTTACGGCAACGCCGGGGAAGGCTTCCGGATATCCAATGTGGACAAGCTCAAGGCATTCCGCGACGCGATCCTCGCCTTGGCCCTGCCGTTCCTGGTCCTGGGTGGAATCTACTCAGGCTGGTTCACCCCCACCGAGGCGGCGGCCGTCGCGGTCGCCTACTCACTGGTGGTGTCCCTGGTCATCTACCGCGAGATCAAGATCTCGCAGCTGTGGGAAGTCACGCTCTCATCCGTGAAAACCTCGGCGATGGTCATGTTCATCATCGCCAACGGCATCCTCTTCACCTTCGTCCTCGCCAGTGAGCGGATCCCAGGGTCGATCTCGGAGACGATCACAGCTTGGGACCTGCAGCCCTGGCAGTTCCTCATCCTCGTCAACATCCTGCTGCTGTTCGTGGGCTGTGTGATGGAGACGTCGTCGGCGATCCTCATCCTCGCCCCGATCCTGCTGCCGATCGCCATGGAGCTGGGCATCGACCCGATCCACTTCGGCATCATCGTCGTGATGAACCTGGAGATCGGCATGATCACGCCGCCGCTGGGACTCAACCTGTTCGTGGCTTCCGGCATGTCGGGTATGAGCGTAATGAAGGTCGCCAAGGCAGCCATCCCGAGTGCATTGGTGCTGCTGGCTGCTCTGGCGCTGGTGACGTTCGTTCCGTTCTTCGCCACGGCATTCGTGGGTTCGTAGGGCCCGAGGACGTAGGGCCCGAGGACGATCGATCACTTGTGGTGCAGGTGGCCAGTTTGCAAACTGGCCACCTGCACCACAAGTGTTCAGTGGTCATAGAAGCGTGGCGAGAGTCGTCACCTCGTCGCAGCACCCACCCACAGCGCGCTGCCAGCTTTCATCTGGATAATCGTAGTCAGCCGCCTACATGCAGACTTCCGGAAGGAACATGGACGACTATCGAAGTCCCGGCTGGGACATCATTGGCAGTATCAGACCTCAGCAACACCCCGCGCGGGCAGGTGAACTCCGTTGACCTGGCTTCTCTCGCTTCTCATCGGCCTGCTCGTCGTCCTGCTCATCACAGTGGCCACCGGCTACTTCGTGGCCCAGGAATTCGCCTATATGGCCGTCGACCGTTCTCGCCTGGCTGCCCGGTCGGCCGCCGGTGACAAAGCCGCCGAGCGCGCTCAATCGATCACTCGCCGCACCTCGTTTATGCTCTCCGGTGCTCAGCTGGGTATCACCGTCACCGGGCTGCTGGTCGGCTATGTCGCCGAACCCCTCATCGGCACTGCCGTCGGTGAGGCCCTCGGCGGGACCGCGATCCCCACCGGCACCGGAGTCGTCATCGGCACTGTGCTCGCCCTGGTCGTGGCGACGATCATCCAGATGGTCTTCGGTGAACTGTTTCCGAAGAACCTCGCGATCGCCCGGCCTGAGCCCCTGGCTATCTGGCTTGCGCGATCGACTGCGATCTATCTCGCCGTATTCGGTTGGCTCATCACGATCTTCGACAAGGCTTCGAACGCCCTGCTCAAGGTCCTCGGGATCGAACCTGTCCACGATGTCGACCACTCCGCGACCCGTCGCGATCTCAAACATATCGTCGCGGACTCACGACAGAGTGGGGATCTCGTCGACGAAGATTCCCTTATCCTCGACCGCATCCTCGACTTCCCACAACAGAGCGTCGACCACGCCACCGTGCCCCGCTCACGGGTCGACGTCATCCGCGAGGACACGCCGCTGCATCAGGTGCGAACTCTCATGCAGACCGGTCATTCCCGGTACCCGGTACTCAACGACGCCGAGGAAGTGGTGGGCACGATCGATCTCCTCGACGTCCTCTCCGCCGCTGACGGAGACGATCTGCGTCCCTTGCTCAAATCGCCGGTCTTCGTTCCCGAGTCCCTGCCCCTGCCCGACGCCGTGCGCACCTTGACTGAGAACCGGGCCCAGATGGGCTGCGTCGTCGATGAGTACGGAGGGTTCTCCGGCATCGTCACGGTCGAGGACCTCGGCGAGGAACTCGTCGGTGACATCGTCGACGAACACGATGAGGCGATCGAGGAGATCGTCGCAGATGATGACGGCACCTGGACGGCTCCGGGGGCGATGCCCCTCGACGAGCTCTCCCGCGCGCTCGAACGCGACCTGCCCGCCACCTCGGCGCAGACGCTTTCAGGCCTTGTCATCGAAGAGGCCAAGGGCTTCCCCGAGGTCGGTGACCGGATCGAGATCACCTTGCCGGTCGACCCAGCCGAGCTCGCCGGCACACGAGCGCCGAGTCCGGTCAGGCTCACCGTCGACGTCCTCGAGGTGTCCTCCCATGTACCCTCCCAGCTGCGGATCGGAATCGAGGTTCAGCGATGAGCAACCCCTGGGTCATCGTCACCCTCACTGTCCTCTTCATCGGCCTCAGCGCGTTCTTCGTCTCCGTGGAATTCGCCCTCATCGCCGCCAAACGCCACCGGCTGGAAGATGCAGCGGCCGACAGCCGCTCGGCCAGAGCGGCGCTGCGCAGCTCCACCGAGCTCTCCGTCCTCCTCGCCGGTTCCCAGCTGGGCATCACGGCGTGCACACTGGCACTGGGTGCGATCACGAAGCCCGCGGTTCATCATTGGATCACGCCGGTCGCCGAGGCTCTGGGTCTGCCCCTGTGGATCGCCGACCTCACCGGATTCATCCTCGCCCTCATCATCGTCACGTTCCTCCATCTCGTCGTCGGTGAGATGGCCCCGAAGTCGTGGGCTGTGGCCCACCCGGAGCGCTCCGCGATCTTACTCGCGCTTCCAATGCGGGCGTTCATGTTCCTCACCCGGCCCCTGCTCCACGTGCTCAACAACGCGGCCAACGCCTGCCTGCGACTCGTCGGCGTCGAACCCGTCGACGAGGTCGATCAGGGCCACACCTCTGATGACCTGCGCGAGCTGCTGCGCCATTCGGCGCAGGCGGGGACTATCGAACGGGAGTCCTCGGATGCACTGCTCGGTGCTCTCGAGCTGACTCAGCTCAGCCTCGGCGAACTGGTGGCGAAGCAGGGGAAACTGACTGCCGTCGGCCCGCAGGCGACAGCGGACACAGTGCGAGAGGCCGCGCGCCGCGATCGCCACCGACGCGTCCTCGTGCACACAGCGTCTGGGCAACCACCGACTCACGTGGTCCATGTCCGCGATGTGCTCGGTCTCGATGGCGGGGACACCGTCACCGAGGTGGCTCGCTCGGTCGAGGTCCTGCCCGCAACGATGACCGTCGGTCGCGCCTTCGGTGCAATGAAGGATGCAGGAACACAGCTGGCACTGGTCGAGCGATCTGATGGCAGCCATGCGGTGGTCACAGTCACCGACGTGCTCAGCTATCTGCTCGCCTCAGATGGTTCCGGCAGGCGTGGTGCCGGATCCTAAGAGCTGACCTGCTTCAGCGTCGCAGTCGGGAAGAACCTGAAGTTCGGCATGAGCACATCGTTGCTGAGACTCAGCCTGTTCGTCACCTTCGGGATGTTGGGCATGAGCGTGATGAGCGTTGCGAAAGCCGCGATCCCCAGTGCCCTGGTGCTCCTGGCTGCCCTGACCCTCCGACCCAGATCAACCAGCTGTCGAGCAGGTAACGAATTGAGAACTTAATCAAGACACTCCAGCTCATTGATCTAACTACCTCATATGATCCAGCCATGCACAAAATGATCCTCTGGTCGATCAGCAAATTGGGGCAACGCGGAAGGCACCGAACATGCGAGCAAACCCAATGAAGGGACTGATGCAGGGTTAGGTGACATCTAATCTGGCTTGTTCATAGGCAAGCCTGAAAGGATAGACACCATGCCACAGCCCTACCCGAAAGAATTCCGCGACGACGTCATCCGCGTCGTCCAGACCAGGGATTCCAAGACGACGATCGGACAGATCGCCAAGGACTTCGGAGTCCACGAAGGCACCATCAACAAATGGCTCCGCCAAGCAGAAGTCGATGCCGGCAACAAACCCGGCAACACCAGCGACGAGTCCGCCGAACTACGAGAGATGCGTCGGCGTAATCGTCTGCTTGAGCAGGAGAACGAGGTCCTGCGCCGCGCGGCCGCGTATCTGTCACAGGCGAATCTGCCGTCAAAAGGCTCTACCCGCTCGTGAGAGAGCTCGCCGTCGACGGGATCCCCGTCGCGGTGTCGTGCCGGGTACTGAAGCTCTCGCGTCAGCCCTACTACCGGTGGCTGGCCGTCCCTGTTCCTGGGGCCGATGTCATCGAGGCGTATCGGGCCAACGCCTTATTCGACGCCCACCGCGATGACCCTGAGTTCGGGTACCGGTACCTCGCCGACGAAGCCGAAGCGAATGGCCAGCCCATGGCAGTGCGCACCGCATGGCGACTGTGTTCAGGCAACGCCTGGTTCTCCGCCTTCGGCAAGGGCCGGGCCAAGAACGGGAAGAGGCCGGGACCACCCGTCCACGACGATCTGTGCGCGGTTGTCGATGCCGATGGGAAGACCCGGCACGAGTTTCGAGCTGATGGCCCGAACCAGCTGTGGTTGACCGACATTGTGCGCCACGAGGCGCTGTTGAACCGAGTGGAGGTGAGAGACCACCACCGCCTGG
>NZ_JABUYD010000018.1:0-89022 GCF_014897515.1 Brevibacterium sp. FME17 | reverse complement strand
GTGAGACTGGTCGTGACTTCGGGAGCGAAGCGTGCAAGATCCGTCCACTCTTCACTCGACAGCAAAGGGTGAGGACTGGGACTGCTGGCATCAGAGACTGGGTTGTCAGCTGAAGCACCGAGAGTCGGAGCCGGACTGGCCGCAGCGAAGCCATCGCCAGTCAACGGCTCGGTAACGTCGCTGACTCCCTCGGTCTCGTTGTCATCAGCGGCTACCGAAATATCGGTGCCCACCTCACCCTGATCATCGGCAGCACCCTGACCACTCGACTCACCCTCCTGACCCTGATCAATCGGGTCATCATGGTCGCCCATAGGTACGGCTGCGAGGGATTCGAACTTCTTCGCCAGGGGGTGGCCGGTGAGGTCGAGGTCGGAGTCTTTGAGCTGGTCGAACAATGACGGCGACCCGTCTGCTGAAGACGAAGCCTCAGCCGCGCCAGATGCCGCATCGTCCCCCGCTACGGCATCACCGGTACCGGGGCGTGGGTCACGCTCTTCCGGGTTTCGTGGTGTGCGGTCGGGGGTGAGAGTCATGGTACTGAAGTCCATTCGCCAACATCGTCGTTGCTCTTCCTCTAACTATACACCCAGTTCGCCCGTTTTGACCCTTGAGTTTCGATTTTATTTCGTTTATTCTTTTATTTTCATACCTATTGATGAGCAAAAAAACACGAAAGCATCACAACACCCCAGGTCAACGATCCGAACACTAATCGCAGCATCGCTGCCTTGTGGTCACCACGCATTCTGATCTCACGTACCTGCAATAGACCATCGCCTCGAGTGCATACGTAAGACAGGAAGCAGGTGTGGCATGCGGTCCACTTGTTGTGAGGTGGCCCTATCTTTCTTGGTGTTTTGGAGAGAAGATGGAATCAAGCATTCGAGTCGGGTGTGAGGGGGCCGTCATGGATCTGCTTATTCTGTTTGTCATCGGTGTGTGTTTCACAACAATCGTGTTCTTCGTCGGACGATTTGCCTGCCCGAGACATGACCGCGTGCCCCTTATGGAAGTTGACCATGTCCTCCTGTGGACCACATTGCGTCGCGGTTGGCATGCGATGGGATCGCTCGGTCCAAGAACAGGGATCGCCGACGATCCTCCCGGGAGCCATCGGGCCTGAACCTGCACCGCCTGTAGTCCTATGACTGAATGGACGGATAGAGTGACAGGGTGCCTTCCTCGACAAACCCGAACCTAAACCAGCGCCCGTCCCGTCGACCAGGAGTCGCAGCATTGCTCTTTGCAGTGCTGTCGATTCTGGTGTTCGTCGGCTTTGCAGTGTGGCTCTGGTTCAATGCACCCGACCAGGCTCCAAGCCATTCGGGCGCGAATGGTCAACCCGATGATTGGTCGCAAAAGGGCGAAGTCATGGCGTGGCTCGTCCCACTGGGAGTGGGCATCCCAGCGCTCCTCTCGATCCGCCAAATCTACGAGAAACTGCCGATCGGTCTCGTCAACGTCCCTCACAAGGACTACTGGCTGAAACGCGGTGAGCGTGACTACCTTTTCGACTGTCTGATGGAGTTCATGCGAATCACCGCTGGTGCCTGTGCCCTGCTGTTTACTTTGTCTCTGGCACAGACGCTCAAGGTCGGAATCAGCAGATCGTGGCCGGAAGCCCTTCTGTTCCTCCCGACCGGTGTGTTCCTCGTGGTCGTCGCCATCGCGATGTGGAATCTCCTTCGCCAGCTCAAACCCGACGGCAGGGACGAACGTAATCCCAAACCGCAGACTGAACCGGAACAGTAGGCCGGCCGCAACTCGGAAAGAACCGACCCGCACTTTCGACCCATACTTCCGGCCGGTCCCGTCACCGTCGAAGGGCACTCACCGTCGAACGGCTCTCAGCTCTGCGGCACGAACACTGCAGCGTCCCAGTCCTGCATGGCATGTGCCGAGGCCCAGAAGTGGAGTTCGTACACACATGCCTGCTCGAACGTGGCACGCATTCTTGCGGCCACCTCGGCGGGGGCATCGGTGAGCTCCTGCTCAAGCAGCTGCACTGCCTGCCGGGTCGACTCATCGAATTCGGGTGAATCGTAGGTCTGGACCCAGGTGCGGTAAGGGTGATCGGCACTCATCTGACCGGCCCGTTCGACGAGGACCTTGCCCATGTGCGCGTACACCCAGAAGCACGGCAGGACTCCGGCCACGCCTTCACCGTAGGAGCGGCTGGCTGCGGTCGCGACGAGGTAGGACACGTAGCCCAATGTGGTAGGTGAGGCCTTGAAACCGGCACCACCGCTGACGAGCTCATCGTGGGCTGCGGCCAGGCGAGGATCGGCAAGCAGTTCACCGTGCATCTCCTCTTCAACACTGATGGCCTCGGCGGCGGAGCTGGCCCAGAATCGTGCTTCGTCCCGGTCATCGGCCCCGGCTGCCAGGAAGGACATCGCCTTCGCGTAGCCGGTGAGGTAGATACCGTCTTGAATGATGTAGTTCGTGAAGGCTTTCACCTCGAGGCTGCCCTCGGCCAGCTGGCCCAGAAATGGCAAACGCTCAATCTGCTCGACGATCGGGCGCACACGATCCCACAGCTGAATGGTCTGAGGTCCTGCGGAAAAATCTGTCGACATCTGTGTCTCCTGACTTCGTGGGACCCTCATCCGGGCCCCGAGGAATGTTGGTGTGTTGGGGTCAGCTCCGGACGATGTCGACCTGGTGATCGACGGGCCCATGAGCACCCTTCGGGTCTAGGCTGACCTGCCAGTTCGCGGCAGATTTCAGGGCGCGGGCCAGATAGTTCAGTGCGTTGTCGACGGCTTCGTGTAGAAGGTCCGCACTCACGTCGGCCACTGCACGTTCACGCTTGAGCACAGCCACCTCGGCGGTGATCGCGGCCGACAATGTGCACCCGGTGCCATGGGTGTTCGGGGTGTCCACCCGTGGGTGGGTGAAGTCGGTGACGGTGCCTTCGGCGGTGACGAGAACGTCGGCGACATCGCCCTCGATCGCGTGTCCGCCCTTGAGCAGCACCGCGCGAGGCCCGCGAGCGAGCAACTGTTTGGCCTGGTCCAACATCTCCTGCGGGTTCTGGGCCACGGGTTCGTCATCGCCGATCAGCAGTGCCGCCTCGGGCAGGTTCGGGGTGATGAGGTCCGAGACCGGGAGCAGGTGATCACGGACGGCAGCCACGGCATCGACCTCGAGGAGGCGGTGCCCGGAGGTTGCGACCATGACCGGGTCCACGGTGTAGAAGCCCAGCTGGCTCCCCGCCGCCCGTGCGACCACGAGTTCCACAAGTGAGCGTGAGCCGAGCATCCCCGATTTGGTGGCGTCGACGGGCATGTCATTCAATACGCTGTCGAGCTGGTCAGAGACGAAGGCATCGTCGATTCCGTAGACCTGGGAGACACCGTGGGTGTTCTGCGCGACGAGCGCGGTGATTGCAGTGGTGCCCAGCACCCCGCGAGCTGTGAAGGTCTTGAGGTCTGCGTGGATGCCGGCTCCCCCGCTGGGGTCGGTGCCGGCAATGGACAGCGCAATGGGTGGTCGGGTGGTCACTGAGTTGCCTCCGCCTGGCCATCGCCGAATTCTGCGAGAAGCTGCCTTGCCGCGGCACGTGGGTCCTGGGCACGGCAGATCGCGGAGACCACGCAGATACCGATCAGGCCCCGACCTCGCAATTCGGCAGCACGCGCGGTGCTGATCCCACCGATGGCAACAGCAGGCAACCCTGCCAGATCCACAAGCTCGCTGAGGCGGTCGGGACCGATCCCGTCGGGTGCGTCGGTCTTCGTCGTGGTGTCGTAGACGGGCCCGATTCCGACGAGGTCGACGACTCCCGATTCCCGGGCAGCAGAGAATTCGGCACCGTTGGCCGCGGAGAGCCCGATGAGGGTTTCTGGACCGACGAGTTCGCGCACTTCCTCGACAGGTGTGTCTGATTGCCCGACGTGGATGTCGACGTGCACGCCCTCGGCAAGGAGCCGTTGGGCGACGGCGACGCGGTCATTGAGGACGACGGGTACGCGACGGTTTGTATCGGCTGTTGCGCTGCCGACGGCGGCGATGACCTCGCGTGCCAGGGTGTAGAAGGCGTCATCGTCGATGTCCTTGTCCCGGACCTGAACGATCCCGACTCCCCCGGCAACTGCCTCGCGGACGGTTTCAGCGACACTGCGTCCGGCCTCCCGGCACTGAACCGAGTCGGTGACGAGGTAGAGCCGAGTGTCGATGCCCGCCAGACGGGAGTTTGCTTCGTAGCTGGCTTCGTAGTTGGCTTCGTAGCTGGCTTCGCTCATGACTGTGATCCTTCAAAGGTGTCGGCCTCGATCTGTGCGCCCGCCAGCTGCTTCGCGTCGAGCGTGTACAGCGCGTCGAGGAAGTTCACCGAATAGCTGCCGGGGCCCTTGGCACCAGTTGCAGCTCTTTCACCGGCAACCTTGAAGTGCGCATGGGCGGCGATCACAGCATCGAACCTCGCCGAGGCGGTCGTTGCTCCGACGAGGTACGCGGCGGTGACTGCGCCGAGTGAACACCCGGTGCCGATGACCAGCGGCATATAAGAGTGGCCCCCGTCGAGGCGGGCGACATGATCGACTCCGTCGATATGGGCGACGATCGCGTCCCTGGGTCCTGAGACCGCGACGATGGCTCCGGTCGACCGCGCCAGTTCGGCAGCGGCAGGAATCACAGCATCAACTTCGTCGGTGGAGTCGACGCCTCGACCGCCCACCCCGACTCCGGCCAAGGCCGCGATCTCGGAGGCGTTTCCGCGAATCGCGGTAGGTCCCGAGGCTGCGGCACGGCGGATTCGGGTGGTCCGAAAATCGACGGCTCCGATGCTCACCGGGTCAAGAACCCACGGCTTGGAGTCTTCGTTGGCTGCGTCGATGGCGGCATCGGCGGCAAGGAACTGCTGGTTCGTGGCGGTTCCGAAGTTGACCAGCAGTCCGCTGGCGATGCGCGTGAACTGTGCAGCATCGGCCTCGTGGTCGAGCATCGCCGGTGCGGCGCCGATGGCCAGAAGCACGTTGGCGCTGAATTGCTGCACGACGGTGTTCGTGATGCATTGGATAAGTGGATTGCTCGCACGCATATGCTCGTGCGCAGAACGCAGGTCGAAGTCAACCATGACGATCCCTTCGCTAGTATGGCCCAGATCAGGTTCGATGGGTGTTCTCTCAGCCGCGCTTCATGTTCACGAGGCACCCCATGTCATTGGCTTCGACTGTATCAGCACGACAGAGGCGGAGCGAGCTGGAATGCTCGCCCCGCCTCCCTGCAACTGGGTCTACCCAACGAAGACTCATCGAGCGGACCACTTAGCATTGACCGGCGACTTTGTAACGTCGCCGGTCAATGCTAAGTGGTCCGCTCGGTGCGGGTGGCATCAACCTCGTCCTACGTACCTCTGTCCGCGGCGGCTGAGGGCATCGATGACAACAGCAGCGAGAAGGACGAGTGCGGTGATGATCAGCTGGGCATCGGAGTTGAAGCCGATGAGATAGAGACCGTTGTTGATCGCACCGACGACCAGTGCACCGAGCACTGCAGCCCAGGCTGTGCCGCGTCCACCGAACAACGAGGTGCCGCCGATGACTGCCGCAGCGATCGCATTGAGCAGATCCTGCGTGGTCACCAACGTCGAACCCGCGTTCGAGTTGACACCTGCCTTGATGAAGCCGAAAAGAGCTGCGAGGGTACCGGCGGCCATGAAAACGCTGATTCTCACCCACGTCACCTGGATGCCTGCACGCCTGGCTGCCTCGACCTTGCCGCCGACAGCGTAGATCGATCTTCCGTAGCGGGTTTTGCGCAGTACTAGGTCAATGGAAATCGCAATGACCAGCATGAGCAAGAAGGGCAACACAAGGCCGAAGTCCTGGTTGACGAGGATGAGGAAGCCAAACACGATCACTGCCAGCAGCACGATGCGCACTGTCACCGAGGTCCAGCTAGGGTTGTCGAGTCCTGCCGCTTGGCGACGCAGTTTCGACGAGACGATACCTGCTCCGAAGCCGATCACCGCGACTGCGCCGAACACATAAGCCCAAATCGCCGGAAAGTAGAAGTTCGCAAAGTCAAAGGCGAATGTACCAGACATCGACAGATTCTTCTGCACACCCAGCGTCGTCAGAGTCAGTCCGGTGAAAGCCAACAATCCAGCCAGGGTGACAACGAAGGCCGGGATGCCGACCACCGCAAAGAACCACCCCTGGATCGCTCCGACAACCAGACCCAACACCAGCATGATGACGAGTGCGATCAGAGGCGGAACTCCTTGTCTGACGACAAGGACTCCCAGCAGTGACGCTGCGAGCCCACCCAACTGCGCCAATGACAGATCGATCTCGCCAAGCAACAGAATCAAGTTGATGCCCAGAGCGAGAATCGCAATGTAGGCAACCGTTGATGAGAGATTGACGAGGTTGGCGGGAGAGAGGAACTTGTCGTTCGCTGATTGGAACACGATGATGATGACGACAAGGGCAATGATCACCGGAAGCGAACCGAGTTGGCCCTCCTTGACGCGTCGTAGGAAGGTCGAGAAGAATCCCTCGTGCGAAAGCCGAGAGTCCGTGATGAATGAGTTGCGGGTCATCGGCGCTCTCCTCTTCGCGTGGCCCTTTGGGTCACGACATTGTCGCTGGCACCGGTGATCGCTGCCACAAGCACGTCCGTGCGTTCGTCACCGGGGAAGTCACCGGCATCCTTGCCCAGGCGCAGCACGTGTACACGGTCAGCCACAGCCTGAACATCAGCCATGTTGTGACTGACCAACAGCACCCCGAGGTCTCGTTCACGCAGACGCTCGATGAGATTGAGGACCTCCGCAGTCTGCGCGACGCCGAGCGCTGCCGTCGGCTCGTCCAGCATCACGATCGAAGGATCGCCGAGGAGGGACCTGGCGATCGCAACAGTCTGACGTTGTCCGCCGGAGAGCGCAGCGATGGGCACCCTCACGCTTGGTATTTTCGCCGAGAGACTGCGCAACAGCTCCCAAGATTTCGCCTCCATGGCCACCTCGTCGAGGACACCACCGCGTGTAGCCTCGTGTCCGAGGAAGAGGTTGGCCACCACGTCGAGATTTTCGCACAGGGAAAGATCCTGGAAAACCGTGGCGACACCGGCCGTTTGTGCATCCTTCGGCGACGCGAACTTCTGAGAGATCCCGTTCATGATGATCTCACCTTCGTCGCAGCCATGGACTCCGGCAATGACCTTGATAAGAGTCGACTTGCCGGCGCCGTTGTCGCCGACGAGTCCGACGACCTCGCCGCGGCCGATGGTGAGGTTGATATCGGTCAGCGCCTGGACCGCACCGAATCGTTTGTTGATCCCGCGCAGCTCGAGGACTGGATCGGCGCCGGGCTCCGGCACCCGCTGCTGCGCGGGCGCCGGATCGTTGGGTTGAGAATTCATATGTTCCTACTCGCCGATTTCTACTTGACGCCGTAGTCGCTGCAGAGCTTCTTCACGTCTCCGGTGCAGATGTCTTCAGCCTTGATCTGATCACCGACGATGTCCTTCACATTGTCTTTTGTGACGACCTTGGCCTCGACGAAGTCCGTCGGTGTGTCTTTGTAAGTCGTTGACCCTTCTGGCTTCTCGCCGCCTGCCAGCGCGACTGCTGCTTTCGCAGCGAACTCGGCCTGGGGTGGGATCGCCTTGTAGATCGTGGCGTACTGATCGCCTCTGAGGATGTTCTGCAGGCCGTCGACTTCAGCGTCCTGTCCTGTGATGACAGGCTTGACTTTGGCCTTCTTCGTGGCGGCGATGACTCCGCCGGCGGTGCCGTCGTTGGCTGAGTAGATGGCGATCGGGTCCTTGTCGGCAGTCTGCAGCTGACCTTCGACCCATTGGCGGGCGTCTCCCGGGTCCCAGTCAAGGGCATCGTGGCTTTCGGTGATGTCAGCACCGCCCTTCTTCAGGGTCTCCTCGGCGCCGGCCTTGAAGTCAGCGGCGTTCGGGTCCTTAGGATCACCGTTGACCATCCAGACCGGACCCGACTTCGGGTCCTTGTCTTCGGCCTTGAGTCCGTCGAGGACGGCTTGTCCCTGGAGGTTGCCGATCTTCTTGTTGTCGAACGAGGTGTAGTAGTCCGCGTCTTTGAAGAACCGGTCGTATGCGATTACCGGGATCTTCTTGGCTTTGGCCTTCGACAGAGCCGAAGACACGGCCGAAGCGTCGACCGGGTCGAGGACGATCGCGTCGACGCCTTCGGTCACTGCGGCTTCGAACTGCTGTTGCTGCTGGGTCGCGTCCTGGTTGGCATTGCTGTATTTGACCTTCGCATCGGGATTGGCTTCCTTGACGTACTTCTCGAAGTTCGGCTTGTCCAAGGATTCGTAGCGAGTGGTCTTGGACTCAGGGAGCAGCAGTGCGATGGTGACTTCACCGTCTCCGTTCGAGGAACCGCCTCCGCTTTCCTCATTGCCTTGGCCCTTCTGACTCCCACAGCCGCTGAGCGCAAGAGCGCCGATAGCAACCGAGGCGCCGAGGACGGCGAACTTCTTACGGGACTGCAGGTTGTGCCTCATCGTGAACCTTTCAATCTTTCTGACAACGTTGTCAGGCTGATCAATATAATTCGCCGATCGGTGCCCGGTGTCAACTGTTTCGTCGAAAAATTATGTCCTGAGCGTCCCCGGAGAGTGCCCGCAGACGACACGCGAAGTACCTCCGCGGAGTAACTCCCGACAGCCTCACTTGCCCGGAGACTCTTCGCCGCTGCCGCGGGCGATCACATGCACAGGAACCTGGATCGAACCTCGATATGGATCACTTCCAGTCTCGACGTGGGCCGAATCCTGCAGGCGCCGGACCGCCTCGGCTGCCATGGACCGCACGTCACGGTCGATGACGGTCACGTCCAACAGCCCTGCAGTCGGGAAATCGTCGATGCCAACCAGCGCCGGCCACTCATCGAGTCGCCGGCAGGCATCGATGGCCCCCTGGGTCAGGGTCGCGGACAAGGTGATAAGTCCGCTGGGGGCGCTGCGCGATCCTAACCACGCGGCGACGACGTTCTTCGCGCTGGCCAGATCGTGGGCGTCTTCCCTCATGTAGGCACGCCACCCGATATCCGAGCGTCCGGCGAAGGCCGATTGGATTCCGGCGAGCCTGGCGGTGGCGATGGGGCTGGTCGAATGGTCGCCGACGACGCCGAGACTGATGTGTCCGTGTTTGAGAAGTTGAGTGGCGGCCAGACGGCCGGCGAGCTCCTCATCACCGGCGATGAGCTCGACCCCGGGTCCAGCTGTCGAGGGGTCGAAGGACACGATCTGCATGTCAGCCGACACCGCATCGGTGTAGAACAGTGCGGCGTCAGGGTGGGATCGGATGACACAGATTCCGGTCATGTCATTGGCCAGGCACTCTTTGAGGAAGCCGCGTTCACGGTCGGCGTCGTCGGCGGTGACCGTCACGACCGGGCGCAGTCCGACCGTGCTCAGCTCGGCTTCCAATAGGGTGAAGAGACGAGCCTGGAACGGGTCATGCCCGTCGCTCATGACCACGCCGATATAGGGTGACCGGCCACCGGCGCGCAGGCGCCTGGCTGTGGAATTGAGGCGGAATCCGAGTTCGGCGGCGGCATCCTCGACCTTTTCGGCGGTGGACTTGGCCACATGCTTTTCGCCGTTGAGCACCCGAGATGCCGTTTTGATGCTGACTCCTGCACGCGAAGCGACCGTGGCCAGGGTCGGCCGATCGTTCTGCTTCGCCATGACCACACCTTTGAGTCGGGAATCCTACGGACCGCTTGCGGTCTGCGCGGAGGCGACCGATAGGAATGATGATAACCGCTGGCCGACGGAAGAACGCACAATGTTCGGCGATCAGGACTTACAGGGCAGGACGATGTCACCAACCCCGGCGTCAGGCCGAGGCGTTGGCGATGCGCACAGCGAGGCCATCGAGGATGAGTTCGAGACCATCCACGAAGTCCGGGTCAGACTCGCCACCTGAGTTGGAGTCGCTTCCCACAGCCCCAGAAGCCAACATGGCCGAGGTGTACGGGAACTGCGCTGAGGCGACGACGCGGAAGAGGGCCTGTCCGTATTCGCGCTCACTCTCAGATTGAGCCTGGCCGGGCTCCCGTCCTTCCTTCAGCTCGTCCTGGAGCAGTGCTGACTGACGGACGAAGCCGCTGAGCAGAGTGAGCGCCGCCAGCTTCTCGTTCCAATCGAGTTCAGTTGAAGCCAATTGCGCGAATCCTCGTTCGAGCCAGGCGATCTGGTGTGGTCCGGATGGTGCTTGGTAGATGGGCACGCGGGGAAGCCATGGCCGACCTCGATACAGAGACCACAGGTCACGTGCCCACAGTCGCAGACCTTCACGCCACCCTGCTGCGAGCGACTCGGGTATCCGCGGTTGGCTTGCTGCGTCCATCATGAGCTGCAGCAGCTCGTGCTTGGAGCCGATGTGTCGATACAACGACATCGCTGTCACGTTCAACTCCTCGGCGACCTTGGGCAAGGTCGCGGCCTCCAGGCCGCCATGATCGGCAAGCTGAACAGCAGTGCTGACCACCGTCTCGACATCGAGAGTGGACTTGCGCCCCCGCTGCTGAGGAACCTCCGGCAGCCTCCAGAGTCGCCGGAAGAAGTCGGGCACCGCGCCGTCAGTCATAGAATCCACCTCTCTGTCAGTAGAGCAACAGTCTGACACACCAAATAGTTTACTCCATATAGTTTCTGTGTTAAATTCTGTTGCATGAATAGACAAACGGCTGCACAAGAGCCCCCGAAGACTGGGCGAGTCCATGATGTCGATGCCCTCCGCGGGTTCGCCCTGCTGGGGATCTTCGTCGTCAACATCACGTTCATGGCCTCGGCCTATCCGGGCAACCTGGTCAATGACCCGACCTTCTCGACACCGATCGATGCAGCGGCCCGATTCCTTGTGGCCGCGCTGTTCTCAATGAAGTTCTACCTGCTCTTCTCATTCCTCTTCGGATACAGCTTCGTTCTGCAGATGGATGCGGCGAAGCGCGCAGGCGCGGCGTTCGTGCCGCGAATGCTTCGCAGAGCGGTAGGCCTCTTCGTGATCGGAGTGGGGCACATCGTCCTGCTCTACGGTGGGGACGTTCTCACGACGTACGCAGTGGTCTGCCTCGTACTCCTGGCGATGCACCAGGTACGTGATCGGACTGCGCTGCTCACGACCGGAATCATCTATGGCTTCGTGACACTCTCTCTCGTCATCAGCGCCGCGTTCCTCGATCGCTCGATGTTCATGCCCAGTCACGACGAAGCACTCCTCGGGGCCGCAGCGCAGACCCAAGCTCTGCTCGGGTCGCTGGCCGACATCGTGGGGCAGCACGTGGCCGGCCTTGACCTCCTCGTCATTCAAGCGGTCTCCCTGCAAGGACCGACCGCACTGGCGATGTTCCTCTTGGGAATGGTTGCTGCCCGGCGTCGTGTGTTTTCCGAACTGGGAAACCAGGCCACACTGCTGCAGCGGATTCAATGGGTCGGCTTCGCAGTCGGCCTCCCAGGCGGAGTGCTCTTCGCCGTTATGGGCGGAGACACCAACACCTGGGCCACCACAGTGAGCGTCGTGACGTCCCCATTCCTCACGGCCGCGTACGTTGCGACGCTGATCCGAATCATGCACGCGCCCTGGGGAGCATGGGTGCGCACAGCACTGGCACCAGTTGGGCGCATCGCGTTGACGAATTACCTGGGACAGTCGCTGGCTGGGATCGTGGTGTTCACAGGAGTTGGTCTCGGCCTTGCCGGGCAGATGTCCCCACCGGTTCTGATGATCCTCGCCGTCGCCGTCTTCGCGGTCCAGACGTTGATCAGCGCCTGGTGGCTGAAGCGCCACCGATATGGTCCTGCTGAGTACGTCCTCCGGTGTTTCACCAACTGGAGCCGACCCGGTCGTACGCTGGCCGACACAGCACGTGGCGTGGACGCTCGTCCTCAGCGGAATCCTCAAGAAGAACAGTGAAAACGGAGCATCTCCGCCGCCGAGGTGAGCACTGGGTCCCAGCGTCCACCTCGGCGAGTGTGACCTTCGTTCAGATCAGCGCGCCACAGGGTTCCTCATCGTTCCTGCGTACAGCAGCGATTCGGCCTGGTTGCCGATGTCGACCATCTGCACGGTATTGCGCAGCTGCAGCCTGTTGAGGCACGAATGGGCAAACCGTTCGGCTCTCAGATCCACATCGTCTGCGAGCCCGCGGGCGAGTTCGGGATGTTCGGTCTCGTAACGATCGAGCACCTCGGCGACCAAGGACCAGAATTTCTGCGCACCCAGCACACTATCGGAATCGAGGATCCCGCCGAGGTGGCGCAGCACCCCGTCGAACATGTCCGTGAACACGGACAGGGCCTTCTCCTCCCCCGGGACCAGCGCTCGGATCCGCTCCACATCGTCGGGCAGATCACGCTGTCCGAGCACGGCAACTTCCTCGCCGATGTCCTTCATGAACGCGCCGGTCACAACGTGATCTTCGAGGATGAGGATCAGGTTCTCACCATGGGGCATGAACACCAGATCGTGGGCGAGCAAAGCGTGGACGAGCGGCTGCAGATAGGCCCGCAGGTACGAGCGCACCCAGTCCTCGGCCGTCAGGTTCGAGGCGCGGATGAGTTCGCTGACGTAGGCTACTCCCCTGTGGTCGCGGTGCAGCAGCGCTGCCATAGTGATGACCTTCTGACCAGGGGCGACGACGGTCAGCGGGTTCTCTCGCCACAGTGCCGCAAGCATCTTGCGATGAGGGTTCGTCTCCTGAGTGCGATGGTAGACATCGCCTGTGTAGCCGAGCGCAGTGCGTTCGCGCAGAACCCGGAATCCGGCCTCGCCGAAGGTGGAATCGGAGCCGACGAGCTCAGCGATCCAGTCGTTGATGGCCGGCGTATCGCGCATGTACTTCGGGGACAGTCCACGCAGGAACCCCATGTTCTGCACGGCCAAAGCAACCTTCACATACGGGGCATCTGCGCGGGAGTGATTGAAGAAGGTGCGCAGTGACTGCTGCGGCTGATGCTCATCGAGTCCAGCACCCAACGGCAACAGGTCACCGCGGGCGATATCGGCGGCGAAGGTGATCGCGAGCCGGTGATCGGCCTGCCACGGGTGGACCGGCAGCAGGTGGAAGTCTTCTGGATTGCGTCCCGCGGAGCGAATCCGTGAGTCGAAGAGTTCGCGCTCGGCGGCACTCAATGCCCAGTCGACATGTGCGGATTCGTCGAGTCCGGCACCCACCGAGAGGTGGCTGTGTTCGCGGCTCGCCGCCACCCATTCTATGCGGGTGGTGCATCCGTTCTCCGGAGCCCATTTCCGGTAGTCGCTGAGGGAGAAGCCGATGCGGCCGTTGTTCGCGATGAACCCAGGATGGCCCTCGGTCATGGCCGCCTCTGTGGTTTGGAAGTCGGAGTTCAGGAGATCTGTGGAGTCCGGGCGGTTGCCCTTCCACGCCTCGGCGAGCTTGAAGGCGCTGCTGGCCAGGGTCGAGGCGAGTTCCTCAAGGTAGGTCGACATGAGATTCTCGGGGATGCCGAGGGCTTCCTGGAGTTCGACCACGAGTTCCTGCGCGTCGAGACCAAGCTCTGCGCCACCTCGGCGTCGGGTGATGCTGGCTTCGTCGATGACCCAGTGCTCGAGCGGCAGGACTCGGGCGGCGAACGTGTACGTGACGGCGTCAGCGTCCGTCGCTCCGGCGTCGTCGATCCGCAGCTCCCAAACGTCTGGCCCGGCATCCGGGCAGGTGGGCTGAGTTGGGGCAATGAGACGTTCGTGCGCAAACTCGGACAGAGCCTTGGTCACGAGGTGGCGTTGGGTCACTGCGAAGGTGTCTTCATTGAGGTGGGCGTACGTGGCAGGGGTGGCGGCGACCAGAGCGAGACGCTCGTCATCCGACAGGGCCTCCCCCACAGCGGTCCGCGAGTTGCGACTGCCCGCAGTATCGTTGCTGCCCGCTTTATTGAGCTTGCCCGCAGTATTGTTCCTGCCCGCAGTGTTGCGACCGTTCTCACCACGGTCGATGAGCGTCACCAGCTGACTGGCCTCGAAGTCCTCACGGGCACAGATGCTCACCAGCGCACGTTTCCTCTCCTCCCCCATCATGATGATCGCCTCGCCCACTGGCTTGAAGCCGGCGGCCCGATTCTTCTCGAGAATGGCGCTGTTGCGCACATCAGGTTCGACGATGACGCGGTGACCGCCTCGGCCACCGTTTTCGAATGGGCGCAGGCAGAAGTCGATGACCTCGGCCATGATCCGGTTGGTGAGTCCACGCGTGCCGTCGCCGTCGGGTGGGGCCACGAGCAGGTGCATTCCGATGTCGCCTGGCCCGCTGGGCACAACATCGTGTGGGATCAGCGTGGAGGGCACGTAGGTTTCGACGTAGAAGCAGTCGACGCCATCGACCGAGCCGACCCAGCCATTCTCATCGGCGGAATCCTGGATGCCGCCGAGGTAGTCGCGGACTTCGGACTCGTCGAGTTCGGTCATCTGCCAATAGTGAGCGCGCGGATGGCTCAGCCACACGTGGATGTTCTTGGCATCCCGGACCGGGTCTACGGCGCGGATGTCCACGGTGAGTGCGGAGCTGGCGGTTACGGGTGCGTCTGTCATGAGTTCGGTGGTCATACGTGTGTCATCTCCCTGTCGTCTGCGGGATGGGTATCGGAGTCAGCGTCGGAGTCGGAGAAGTCGAAGTGCGATTCGAAGTCCTCCCGCGTGCTCAGCTTTGCGGTGTCTGCCGCCGCGGTGTCCGCAGCTGCATCGTCGAGGGCCCCGCTGTCGAGCGCGCCATCGTCAAGTGCCCCGTCGTCTGGGACGCCGAAGGTCTGGAACGCGATCGTCTTTTCGACCGGGTACGGTTCGCGCCCGGTCACGTGTGAAAGCACGACCGATGCTCGCCAAGGCCCGAAGCCCAGATCCGGTGCGGTGACTCCGTGAGTGTGCTCTTCGCCGTTGAGGACGTGGATGGTGCCAGCGTCGTTGACCGTGTAGTGACGACTGACGTCGAGGCGGCCCTTGGCATCCAAGCGCACCTCCTCGCCCAGCCCGTCAAGGAAGGCTGGAACTTGAGACTTATAGCCGGTGGCAGAGACGACCGATCCGCTGCGGCGGTCGAAGGTCTTGTCCAGTGAGGTGTTGCGGAAGCGCAGTGCATAGTCGCCGTTGTTCGCATCGCGTCCAGCGAAGATCAGTTCGGATTCGGCCAGCAGATTGGTGCGCAGCTTCCTGCCCCCGCGGCTGAGTCGGTAGAGGGTGTCGTGGATGTCGTCGACGAGCTCGGCGCTGATGCCCTTGTACAGGGTTCGCTGTTCGCGGCCGAGCTGTTCACGCAGGTCATCGGGCAAGGCACGGAAGTGGTCGGTGTACTCCGGGGACGTCATCTCCAGGGTCAGCTTCGTGTATTCCATCGGGAAGAAGCGCGGCGATCGCGTCACCCAGTCGAGCCGCACGTCACGGGCTTCGGCTTCCTCGATGAGGTCGCGGTAGATCTCAGCCGCGGACTGACCGCTGCCGACGATCGTGATGGATCCGCTCTCGAGCAGCGTCTCCCTGTGGTCGAGGTACTGCGAAGTGTGGATGACCGGACCGGCACCCTCTGTCTCAAGCTCAAGAAGGGCCTCGGGCAGGACCGGTGAAGTGCCGACCCCGAGGACCAGATTATGAGCACGGTAGGTTTCGGTCCTCACCGTCTGACGGGAACCATCGACCACCTCGGCGGTCACTGTGTAGATGCCATCGTCCTTGGTCACCGAGGTGACGGTGCGGTTCCAGCGCAGCGTCTCCAACTGGGCGGCGACCCACCGGCAATACTCGTCGAATTCGGCGCGCAGCGGGTAGAAGGATTCGCGGATGTAGAAGGGGTAGAGCCTGCCGTTGTCCTTGAGGAACTGGAGGAAGGAGAAGCGGGAGGTGGGATCGGCCATGGTCACCAGGTCGGCGAGGAACGGGACCTGGACCGTGGCGCCTTCGATCATCATGCCCGGATGCCAGCGGAACTCTGCGCGCTGGTCAAGGAACACGGCGTCGACATCGGGCAGCGGGTCAGACAAAGCTGCCAGTCCTAAGCCGAAGGGTCCGATGCCGATGCCGACGATGTCATGGACGTGTGTCTCGGATGTGCTCATGCTGCGCCTCCTTCGATCGTGGTGAATGCTCGCCCCTGGTCAGGTGGCGTGGTCTCCAAGTACCGGCCGGCGAGGATGCCGTGGCCGGTGGCGCGGACGAGATCGAGCACTGCGGTGATGTCATCGACCGTGGTGTCCGGGTTGAGGAGGGTGAGTTTGAGCCAGGGTGTGCCCTCGATCGTGGTGCGCGCGATCGCTGCGCGACCGGAGCGGAAAAGGACTCGGCGGATCATCGGCACCAGTTCATCGACCGTGGCCGCGTCGGCGGTCTCGGGTGCGAAGCGGAACAGAACCGTACTCAGGTCTGAGGCTCCCCGCACCTGGAAGTCGGGCTGCGCCTCGAGGAGTTCACGGACCTCGGCGGCCAGGTCGCACACGGTGTCGAGCAGCTCACCGATCTCACCGGCACCGCGGGCACGCAGCGTCGTCCACAGTTTCAGCGCGTCGAAGCGGCGAGTGGTCTGCAGCGACTTGTCGACCTGGTTCGGTTCGGCCTCCGCGCTGTACGCCTCGGCTTCCGGGTTGAGATAGTCCGCGTGGTGCAGGGTCGGCGCGAACAGTCCGAGATCGCGCACCAGCAGTGCGCTGGAGGACACCGGCTGGAAGAAGGTCTTGTGGAAGTCGATGGTCACCGAGGTGGCCCGGCCGATTCCCTCAAGCAGATGTTTGCGTCGTGGGGCCCACAGCAGTCCCCCGCCGTAAGCGGCGTCGACGTGCATCCACACGCCAACGTTCTCGCAGACCTCGGCGATAGCCGCCAGCGGGTCGATGACGCCGAGGTCGGTGGTTCCGGCCGTGGCGACGACGGCCATGACGATGCCGCCGGTGTCGTCGATGTCGCGCATCAGCTCGGCCAGCGCATCGGCGTCCATTCGACCGGCCTCATCGGTGTCCACGCTCACGACAGCTTCTGTGTCGAGTCCGAGGATGTGGGCGGCGCGGGAGATCGAGAAGTGGGTCTGGCTCGTCGTGAGAATCCGCAGCCTGGACAGAATGCTGCGGCGTGATGTCTCGCTGTGGCCGGGCTGGGTGCGGTCGACCGCCTGCGCCTGCTGTTCGCGCACGACGTTCTCGCGCACAACATTCTCGCGTGCCAGGAACAGTGCCTGCAGGTTCGACTGGGTGCCGCCAGAGGTGAAGATTCCGTCGCCGGCGTCGAATCCGACGTGCTGGCTGGCCCACTGCACCAGTCGCCGTTCCATCAGGGTGGCGACTTCGGATTGATCGTAGGTGTCGACGGAGGTATTGATCGCGGCGAGCATCGCCTCGGCCGCGACGGCGGGAACGGCGACGGGGCAGTTGAGGTGGGCGACGTAGCTGGGGTGGTGGAACCACACGGCGTTGCGAGCGTAGAGGCCATCGGCCTCGCGCAGGGCTGCGCTGTTTCCGATGCCCTGCCCGTCGAGGTCGAAGCCTGCGACTTCGGCTTCGAGGCTGGCTCGGTCATTCGCCGAGGTGGGTGTGTCGACACTGGTGAATCGTTTCGCGAGTACGTCGACGACATCATGCATGAGCTCGGCGTAGGCTTCGGCACTGTGGGATCCCAGCAGTGCGTCACCGGTGCCTGCCGAGGCTGAGTCGGTCGGTGCCTGCGCTGCGTCGGTCGGTGCCTGCGCTGCGTCGGTCAGAGGCGCGGCCTTGATCGATGCCTGAGCGTCAGGCCCAGGGACGTCAGAAACTGGGGTGTCAGAGAGCAGTGAAGTCATAGCGGTACGGTTGCCTCCTTCGGTTCACGGTCCGGTAAGGCCGGACTACATTAGGGAAACCTACCCTAAGGACAACGAGAAGCAAGGCAAGTCGCGCTGTAGTTTACCGACTACACAAGTAACCTCACCCAGGCCCCGACGGCACCCTCGTCAGCGCTCGCGCGGCCAAGCCCAGGATTGACAACAGGCGTATACGGCCCAGAAATTCGCGCGTGGCCTTCATCACATCAGGGCAATTCGTCTGACATCCTGAGACAACGAAAACGGCCGTAGTTCCTGCCCAGGAGGCAGGAGCTACGGCCGTTCGTATGGTCGAGAACTCTTATTTCACGACGTAGTTCGGGGCTTCGACGGTCATCTGAATGTCGTGCGGGTGGCTTTCCTTGAGGCCCGCGGTGGTCAGGCGGACGAACTTGCCCTTGGCCTTGAGGTCGTCGATGGTGGGAGCGCCGACATAGAACATCGACTGACGCAGACCACCGGTGAGCTGATGCGCGACCTGCTTGAGAGGTCCACGGTAGGCGACACGGCCCTCAATCCCCTCGGGGATGAGGTCCGTGTCGGTGTCGATATCGTCCTGGAAGTAGCGGTCCTTGGAGTAGGACTTGCCCTGACGTGGAGCCATGGCGCCCAGTGATCCCATGCCGCGGTAGGCCTTGTACTGCTTACCATTGATGAAGATGAGTTCGCCCGGCGATTCGCTGCAGCCGGCCAGCAAAGAGCCGAGCATCACGGTGTCGGCACCGGCGACCATGGCCTTGGCGATGTCACCCGAGTACTGCAGCCCACCATCGGCGATGACCGGAACACCGGCTGCGCGAGCCGCCTGAGCGGCCAAGTAGACGGCCGTGACCTGGGGGACGCCGACGCCTGCGACCACACGAGTGGTGCAGATCGAACCCGGTCCGACACCGACCTTGATGGCATCGGCTCCGGCATCGATGAGGGCCTGTGCGCCCTCCTTCGTGGCAACGTTTCCGCCGATGATCTGGACCTTGTCGAACGTCGGATCAGCCTTGATCTTCTTGATCATGTCGGTCACGCCGCGAGCATGTCCGTTGGCGGTGTCGACGACGAGAACGTCGACGCCAGCCTCGGCGAGAAGTGTCGCGCGTTCATAGGCATCGCCGTGGAATCCGACGGCCGCACCCACACGCAGACGCCCCTCGTCGTCCTTCGTGGCCAGCGGGTATTCCTCGGTCTTGACGAAGTCCTTGACAGTGATGAGGCCCTTGATGACGTCGTTCTCATCGACCAGGGGCAGCTTCTCGACCTTGTGCTCGGCCAGCAGCTCGAAGGCCTTCTCTGCAGAGACGCCGTCCGGGGCCGTGATCAACGGCATCCGGGTCATGGTCTCGGCCACGGTGCGGGTCGGGAATTCGCTGCGAGTGACGAAACGCAGGTCGCGGTTGGTCACGATGCCCAGCAGCACATTGTTCTCATCGACGACGGGCAGTCCGGAGATCCGGTACTTGCCGCAGATCTCGTCGAGTTCTTCCAGCGTCTTCTCGGGGGTGATCGTCAGCGGATCGTTGATCATCCCAGATTCGGAGCGCTTGACGTAGTCGACCTGCGCCGCCTGATCTTCCATCGACAGGTTGCGGTGGATGATGCCCAGTCCGCCGATACGGGCCATGGCGATGGCCATCCGCGATTCGGTCACGGTGTCCATGGCGGCCGAGACCAGGGGGATGTTGAGCTCGATCTCTCTGGTCAGACGTGTGGTAGTGGTGGCGTCAGAGGGGATGACATCGGTGTCACCGGGCAGGAGAAGGACATCGTCATACGTGAGCCCCGTCAATGAGAACGGATCGTTTGCGGCCTGTGTTTCCTGCTCGGGAATCCCCATGGGTACAGCCTTTCGACGCGGTGAGTACGGTGGCTCAATGCTATCGAAGACATACATCGCTTATCCAGCGTTTCAAATACCGAGCACTGTGAGACTGCCGACACCGGCACTCAGGAAAGTTCGCCGAGGTGGCTGTAACGTCGCGTAACCCGATCTCTCGCCGAGGTGGCCCTACTGTTCCGTCGTCAGCGGCCTTCGCCGACCGAGCGTGCCAGGTCGAGTGTCGAGGCTTCGGAGTCATCAAGGTGGATGCGCAGAAGGCCTTCGGCTCCATGTCGGTCCCCCGAGCGCATCTTCTCCAAGATGTCCCGGTGCGGGTTCGCCCAGTGGGAGTGGTATTTTCCGGGTTCCTTCGAGCGGGCGAATGTCGTTGAGAGGCGGGCCATGAGGTTGACGTAGAACTCGTCGAGCATAGGGGAGCCGAGCAGGCCGACGATGGCCTGGTGGAATGAAGCGGAGTGTTCCTGCGCGTCGGACCAGCTCTCATTGTTCGGAGCGTTCTCGGCCTTGACGACGGATGCTTCGACACGGTTCATCGCCTCGTCGGTGGCGTCCTGTGATTCTTGGACGGCTCGGATTTCGAAGACGCGTCGGGCCTGGTAGAGGTCTTTGAGTTCGTCGAGATCGAAGGTGCGGACGAAGAAGCCGCGGTTCGTCTCCTGAGTCAGCAGTCCGGCGTGACGGAGCAGGCTCAGGGATTCGCGTGCGGTGTTGCGCGAGACGTTGAATTCCTTCGCCAGCGCACCATCCCGGACCGGGCTGCCGGCAGGGTATTCGCCGGTCGTGATTCGGGACCGGACCAGGGCGACGATCGCCTCTGAGGTACATCCGGGTGCGTGTGGACTCATATCACCAGGCTACCGTGTCCCCGCCGTTCATGGGCAAAGTCACGCCTCCCCCAAGTTCAGTCTGGATTCGAAGCGCCGCGGGCGCTTGGTCAGCGGATCCTCGAACCCGATCGAAGCGGCCAGGAGCTGCAGCGGTGAGCTGAAATCGTAGGGGTCAGGAGAATTGTCGACGGGATAGACCGGGTCGCCGAGGATGGGCAGCCCGAGCGAGTTCATATGCACGCGCAGCTGGTGGGTCTTGCCCGTCAACGGTCGAAGTTCGTACTCGCGGACAGTCCCCGACTCGAACCCGACTTCGCGCTCGCGCAGCCGGTCGCGTTCACGCAGCAGGCTGATGTGACTGATTGCGTTGGGCTCGCCCTCGACTTCGAGAACCTGTCGGCCACCGCGAGGCTTGTACAGCCGCGATTCCTTGACGATGGGAAACTCCATGTCCTCGGGAGGCATCGGCGCCAGGGCACGATAGGTCTTATCGACCAACCGGTTTTGGAATAGGCTCTGATATCGGCCACGGGTCTCGGGGCGCTTCGACAGGATGAGCAGTCCGGCGGTGACACGGTCGAGACGGTGGATGGCCACGAGTTCGGGCTGGTTGAAATCCGTGCGAGCCCGGGTCACGACGCATTCGCGCACGAAGCGCCCGTTGGGAGTGCTCGCGAGGAAGTGCGGTTTGTCGATGACGAGCAGTTCCTCGTCTTCGAACACGACGGAGATCTCGAACGGAATGCGCTCTTCCGGCGGCACCGGGCGGTGGAAGAAGTAGAAGCCACCGGGCTCCACGGGATCGTCCCAGGTCACTGGTACTCCGACGCCATTGCGCATGTCTCCTGTGGTCAACAGGCTGCGACGGGCTTCGGGGGTAGCATCGGGGAACTCTTCCCCCAGCCACTGACCGATCGTGTCCGGGACCGGCAGATGGTTCTTGTCGTGCGTCGACTTTCCGCCGGGAGCGCGCAGCGAGGTCGCCGAGATTCCTTCGCGAGGCGGAAGCGGACTGCGGGGCATCGAATCAGTCTAGCTGTCGACGCGTTGTCGCACATGACCCCGATGTCGAGCATGGCCTGCGAAGACGTTCGTGGCCAACGATTCATTACACAGCCTCGCGTCTGCGAGAAATGCCGTGCGTATGCGAGAAATGCCGTGCGTATGCGAGCAATCAGGAGCGGACAGTTCTATGGTGGGAGACATGGACAATACCGAATTGACGGAAGAGTTCCTCCTCAACAAGGTCATCGCTCCAGTCGTTCTCGGCATGTTCGCCAACGACGAATGGGACGGCTACGGAATGAATCACGACCCGGCCGACTCACGAAAGTGGATCGTCAGGGTCGTCGCCAACTGGGAGACCGTCGACATCTCCCTCGAATACTCCGAGGGCATCGATTCGGTCGACGACCTCCAGCTGAAGCTCATCACCGAACTCCAAGCCTTCATCGACCGCTCGGAGTTCGGGCAGCGCCGCGACGAGGACTGGGCGCCCGACGAACACAACATTGCTCCTCCCAGCCTCAGACGTACCCCTCGTCCGAGCTTCCACGGACCGCCGGAGTGTGCGATGCGCATCCTCAGGATCCGCTCGCGCACCCTCCGCCTCGACCGGCGCCGCTGCCGATCCGCCCACCGCCGGGGCTGAGCCGACACACCTCAGCAGCCGACCCGGCCCAACCGCTGCCCAGCTTTGATGGTTGACTCAGGTCGATGGCTGACTCAGGCACGTTCGACGAGGAAGTCGATGTCGACGTCGCTGGGCAGGGCACCGTATTCCCGGCCCCGATTGGGACCCAGCCGTGCCGACGCGAACCCGGCGGCCACCTCGGTGGGGGCGGATTCGAAGAGGATCGTGGCCTGCATGAGCAGTGCCATCTTCTCCACCAGCACTCGTCCACTGCGCTGGACGCCTGCGAGCCTGGCAGGATCTCCGCTGGTCACAGCTTCGAGTGAACTTTGGAGGGAACCGGCGAGCGCCTCAAAGGCAGCATCGAAGTCCGGATGGCGGCCAAGCCCGGTTTCGAGGAAGCCGAGGAAGGCCTTCGCCGTCCGCGGCTCACGACCCAGGGCGCGCAGCACGTCGAGAACGATGACGTTGCCGGAGCCTTCCCACACGGCCATCACCGGCTGTTCACGGTACCGGCGGGCCAGCGGGAAGGCTTCGGTATACCCGTTTCCGCCCAGGCATTCGAGCGCTTCGTAGGCGTGCTCGGGTCCGCGTTTGCAGATCCAGTACTTGCCGACGGCTGTGGCCAATCGCCGGAAATCGGCCGCCTCCACGCTGTCATCGTCGTGGACGGAGGCCAGGTGCATGGCGGTGAAGGTGGCCGCTTCGGCTTCGAGCTGCAGATCGGCGATGACGGCGCGCATCAGCGGCGCTTCGATCAGCGTCGCCCCGAACGCGGCCCGTCCTCGAGCGTGCCAGGCGGCTTCTGCCACGGACTGGCGCATGCCCGCGGTGGAGCCGAGGATGCAGTCGAGCCGAGTTTGGGACACCATCTCGATGATCGTGCGCACGCCCTTGCCCGGCTGACCCAGCAGCCACCCGGCGGTGGATTCGAATTCGATCTCGGAGGAGGCGTTGGATTTGTTGCCCAGCTTGTCCTTGAGTCTCTGTATCCGCACCGTGTTGAGCTCGCCACCGGGCAGGATGCGCGGGACGATGAAGCAGCTCAGACCCTCCTCGAGGTGGGCGAGGACGAGGAAGGCATCGGACTGCGGGGCTGAGCAGAACCATTTGTGTCCGGTGATGAGGTAGCGGTCGCCGTCCTGGACCGCGCGCGTGGTGTTCGCACGTACGTCCGAGCCGCCCTGCTTCTCGGTCATCGCCATTCCGAAGGTGACCGCGCTCTTCTCAGCCGGGTCGATGCGCCTCGGGTCGTAGTCGTTCGCCGTGGCCTTCGGGACCCAGAAATCGGCCAAGGACGGGTCGGCCTGCAGCGACGGAATGACGGCATGAGTCATCGACACCGGGCAGGCGTGGCCGGGTTCGATCTGAGAGAACAGCATGAACCTGACGGCACGGTCCGCGCTCGCACCAGGTCCGGGATGGCTCCAGGCGTGTGAGTGCGCGCCGCTGCGCAGTGCTTCGCCGATGATGCGGTGATAGGCGGGATGGAATTCGATCGCATCGATGCGGTTGCCCCACTCATCGTGGGTCTTCAGCTCCGGTCCGTGTTCGTTGGCCAAGCGCGCATCATTGATGAAGTCGGCGCTGCCGACGAGTTCACCGATGCGTTCGAGCTCGGGTGTCGACGCATGTGGGGCGTAGGCCTCCACGGCCTCGACGAGGGCCGTGTTGAGACTGTATTCGTTGATGTCCCGCCGAGGTTTCGCCTGGTTGAACACCGTGTGCGTAGTGGATGCGGCGGCTGTGGCAGATGAGCCGGCTTGAGTCGCTGGTGCGTGGGTCATTGTTCTCCTATGGCGGTGCGCGCGAATGTGGACAGTGCGGTGATGAGTGATTCGACCTCGGAGGCGCTTGGAGGAGCCCGGTCTGGATCGAGAAGGTCAACGAGGTTCTCGGAGATGGATCCGACCACGGACCTGGCCACCACCTCGGCGGGGACATCGACGGTGTACCGGTGGGTCAAGCCTTCGGCGATCACGGCTACGTACCCGCGCCGCAGTGCTCGGCGCTCGATCTGCACTGTGTCGGGGACCTCCTCGAACAGGAGCGCGTGAGCGAGGGTGCGGCCGGCAACCGCGCGGCGGACGAAGACATCGACGACCGAGCTGACAACGTCCGCAGCATTCGTCGACGCGGCGACAGCTGCCTCGATCACGGCGAGTTCGTGGCCAGCGGCTCGAGCAAACACGATCCCCAGCAGCTCGTCGCGGTTGTCGTAGTAGGTGTAGATGAGGCCGGCACTGCACTCGGCCTTGCGTGCAACAGCGGCAATGCTCGCCGAGGCGAACCCGCCCGAGGCGATGACATGGTGGGTTGCGCGTTCGACCCGGGCCCGCCGCTGTTCGGCCTTGGCACGAGTTCTGGGAGTTTCGCGATAAGCCACGGCACCCCTTCCCCAAAGAAATGAATCATGGTTCAATTGTTGAAAGTATGGCATTCGTCACAAGGAGAAGCAATGAAGCTCGGTACTATGCTCGATTCCACCGTCCTGCGCGACCCGGATCACGAAGCTCTGGTCTATGGGGATGAGAGGTACACCTATGCCGAGCTTCGACACCACGCTCTCAAGGCGGCACGTGTGCTCGAGGACAACGGCATCGTGGCTGGTGACACCGTCGGAATCATGACGTTCAACGTACCCGGGTTCGTCTTCGCTGCCTTCGGCGCCTGGTATCTGGGAGCCATCGTCGTTCCGGTCAATCACAAGCTTCAGGCTCCTGAGGTCAAGTACACGATCGAGCATTCCGGTGCGAAGCTGGGAATCGTCAGCGCCGAGCTGGCCGAAACGGCGCGTGCGGGTGCCCCGGGCATCACCTGGTTGGAGACCGAATCCGCGGCGCCGGGCAGCTTCGACTCTCAGCTGGCGGCGGCCGAACCCGGCGAACCGGGTGATTTCACAGACGAACACGTGGCGCAGATCCTCTACACCTCGGGGACCACCAGCTCACCCAAGGGGTGCGTGCATTCGCACCGCAACATGTCCCAGGTCGCGACCCTGATCAACCTCAACATGGGTTATCGCAGCGACGACCGCTATCTCATCTGCATGCCGATCTGGCATTCGGCTCCGCTGAACATCAGCCTGCTCCCCACTATCCTCACCGGCGGCACGATCGTGCTCCAACGTGCGTTCCATCCGGTGGATTCGATGACGATCATCGCCGAGGAGAAGATCACCACCTTCTTCGGTCCGACCATCGCCTATGTTGCACCGGTGATGACGGCGAAGAAGCTCGGCCTCGACTTCGCAGACTATGACTTCTCCACCATCCGGCGTTGGAACTACGGCGGGTCCCCCATCGATCGGTCGACCGCGGCCATGCTCATCGAAGCCTATGGGACCGATCAGTTCTTCAACCTGTTCGGCATGAGCGAAATGGGACCCACCGGCTGCATGCTCAGGCCGGAGGACCAGTTGCGCAAGGCCGGTTCGGTCGGCCGAACGGCGATGGTCGGCAATGCGATGCGCGTCGTCAAGGCCGACGGCACAGAGGCCGGCCCCGGAGACACGGGCGAAATCTGGTTCACTGGTGATACCCGCATGCGCGAATATCTCAACAACCCCGAGGCGACGAGGGCCGCTTTCGAAGGCGACTGGTACAAGACCGGCGATATCGCAACGCTTGACGAGGACGGCTACCTCTTCATCGTCGACCGCAGCAAGGACGTCATGATCGTCGGCGGAGAGAACGTCTACTCCCTCGAGGTGGAGGAGGCGATCATCGCTCACGAGCGGGTTGCCGATGTCGCAGTGGTGGCGAAGCCGGATGCCGAGTGGGGCGATCGAATCGTCGCATTCATCACCACCGCCGATGGCCGGCCCTTCGACGTCGAGGAGCTGCGTGACTATCTGGCCGACAAGCTCGCGCGGTACAAGCTGCCGCGCGAGGTCATCATCACCGAAGAGCTCCCCCGCAACCCTTCAGGCAAACTGCTCAAGCACAAACTGCGCGCCGAGGTTGCTGCGGGTTGAGGTCGCGCCTCACACCGCTTCGAGGGCCTCGACAGGATTGACCGATGTCGCCGCGCGTGCGGGTCTGCGGCTGGCCACGGCGACGGCGAGGATCGAGCCGACCACCACGACGATCAGCACCCACCACGACAGCGACGGTCCGAAGAAGCCGGTGAGAGGCGCGATCACGGCGAGCGCACCGATCCAGCCGTAGAAGACTCCCAGGGGCAGAGCCACCACGCACCCGGTCACGCTCAGCTGCAGGCTCTCACTGAGGACCATGGTTCTGACTTGTCGCGGAGTCTGCCCCAGCGCCATGAGCAGTCCGATCTCCTGAGTCCTATGACGCACGGACAACATGAGGGCATTCGCGACGCCGATGACGGCGATGATGACCGAGAAGACCACCATGCCGAGGAAGAACATCATGGTCTGGTCCACCACTGTCAGGACCGCATCGCCGTCGGCTTCCAGGCCGCGGTGCCCCAGCATTTCCGCATACACCTCGAGCTGAGTCCGGAAGCTCGTCATGGCTGTTGCGAACATGACGATGAGGGTCACGCCGATGACGAGGCCGATGACGGTGCGCGCGCTTCGCGTGGGGTGGCGGGCGATGGTCTTCGCCGCCAGACGCGAGGAGGCAGTGCGACCGAGCAGCCGCCCGACCAGCGACTGCAGCGGTGGCAGGATCCACGGGTTGCCGATGATGAAGCCGAGGAAGGAGACCGCACCACCGATGGTGGCGATGGGCAGTCCGAGGGGAATTTGCATCACCACTCCGGCCGCTGCACCACCGAGGAGCAGCACGAGACCGACACCGAGGAGGACGATCGCTGTCGTGAGTGATCGTTTCGATGAACGAAGGTCCTCGGGGCCGTGTTCGACGGTCTGTGACGTCGCTTCGACCGGCGAGATTCCCGAGATCCGTCGTGCTCCGAGATAGGCCGCGTACCAGGTGACGAGGAGGGTGGCGACGGCGGGCAGAAACACCTCGACGTTCAGGAGGCCGGCGTCGTATCGGATCTGATCACCGAGGAGTGCGAGCGTCAGTCCCGCCAGTGCCGTCGAGACGAGAAGTGCTGCGATGACGCTGGGGACCGCGATGATCAGCCCTTCCAGTGCTGCGGATCGTCGCAGTCTCTTCGACGAGGCTCCGATGAGCCGCAGCAGTGCGAGCTGTCTGCCGCGACCGGCGATGATGATCGAGAAGGTGTTGGCGATGACGATGCTGGAGACGAAGAGGGCGATGACGAAGAAGGTGAGGCCGACGAGCGCGATGAGGATCCGCGCGGTCCCGGACTCGTCGATCACCTCGGCGGAGGTCATCCAGGCACTGAGGATTCCGATGCCCTGCATGATGGCGGTGCCGAACAGCCCGGCGATGAAGACGACGAGGAAGCTGGGAGCGAACTGGCGCGGATTCGCACGGATCTCGCGAAGCGGGTTCACGGTACCTCACCCCGGCTGGGCGCCGCTCCCTCGGAGTCGTAGTCAGAGTCGTAGTCGTAGTCAGAGTCGTAGTCGTAGTCGACGTCGAGTTCCAGCATCGAGCGGGCGATGACCTCGGTGCTGATCCCGTGATTGAGTTCGCTGACGGGTGTCCCATCGGCGATGAAGACCACTCGATTCGCATGGGCGGCGACGACCGGGTCATGGGTGACGAGGACGATCGTCTGGCCGAGGTCCCTGACGGCCTCGGCCATGAGCCGCATGACCTCTCGGCCCGAGCGTGCGTCGAGGTTGCCGGTCGGTTCATCGGCGAAGAGGATATCGGGACGTGTCGCCAGAGCCCGCGCGATCGCCGTTCTCTGCTGCTGACCGCCCGAGATCTCGTTGGGTCTGTGGCTCATTCTGTCGGCGATCCCGAGTCGTTTGACGATGCTGTCGATCCAGGAGCGTTCGTCGGCCGTCGGCTTCCTGTCATCGAGTTCGAAGGGCAGAAGGATGTTCTCCCTGACGGTCAGCGTCGGCACGAGGTTGAATGCCTGGAACACGAAGCCGATCCGTCGCCGCCTCAACGCGGTCAGCGCCTCATCGTTCAGTGCCGTGATCTCGCGTTCGCCGATGAACACTTGGCCCGTGCTCGGTCGGTCGAGGCCGGCGAGCACGTGCATGAGGGTGGACTTGCCGGAGCCGGAGGGCCCCATCACCGCTGTCAGCGCTCCGGCATCGATGTCGAGGGTGACCCGGCCCAGAGCGGCAATCGTGGCCGTCTTCGAGTCGTAGACCTTCGACACATCGCGGAGTCGGGCGATGGGTTCAAGCGATCTCGGACTGGCATCATCGGAGGCAGTCGTCACATTTTCACCTGCCTGTCAGTTGGGAACGAGGGCCATTCACTTCAAGGGAAGGCTGTCCATTTCAGGCTACGGCGACACTGGCTCAGGGGGCATTGCGGAAATGCCCCCTGCGAGGACGAAGCTGCCCTCTCGTCTCGGACGGGAAAACCCGAACACACTGGCCGCGTGAGGGCTCACGAAGTCTCATGAAGGCGAGGCCTCACGCCGCCTCACGAAGTCGAGGGCTCGACGAAGTCGCCCTGGTGGGTCCGGCGCACCTGTGGTGCACTTGGTGCATGAGCTTCGACGCACGCCACATTTCGCAGACAGTCCGTCGGGATCCCTCCGACGTCGCGGTCTTCGCCGGCAACCCGGCCAATCTCCCGCAGTGGGCGGCCGGCCTGAGCGACGGCATCCGCAACGAGGCCGGGCGGTGGATCACTGATTCGCCGATGGGTGAGGTCGAGGTCAGCTTCCGGCCCGGCATCGAGTTCGGGATCCTCGACCACGACGTGATCTTTCCCGACGGAACATCCGTGCACAATCCGCTGCGGGTGCTTCACAACGACGACGTCAGCGAAGTCGTCTTCACCGTCTACCGCCGCTCGAATGTCAGCGACGAGGAATTCGCCCGCGACACCGCTGCCGTGCAGAAGGACCTTGAACGACTCCGTGATGTCCTCGAAGGCTGACCGATCGGAGGCCTCCCAGCAGGCTGATTCCACCATGAGGTGGGGTCACAGGTTCATCAACGCCGCCATGCGCACCCTGTACTTCGGTCGCATCCATGTCCTCGACCTCAGCGATGAGGACGCCGCAGGCAGCGCGAACCAGCGTCCGCGCCTCATCATCTCCAGTCACCGCAATGGTGCCATCGACGGCCATCAGGTGCTCGCCGCGTTCCCGCGAGCGCAGTTCCTCATCTCGATCCAGCTCCTCCGCAGCTGGTTCCTTCGTCTCTTCATCGCCGGCATCCCCGTCGTGCGCCCCAAGGACGTCGAACGCTACGACCTCGATCCCACCTCGGTGGCCAGTCCGGTCGAAGCCGGCACTGCACACCTTCGCCGAGGCGGTGACCTCGGCATCTTCCCCGAATCCAGCAGCGAATGGGGCCACCGACCCCAGCCCTACAAGTCGGGTGCCGCCCGCATCGCCTGCACCCTCATCGAGGAGAGCCTCGACCTCGAGATCATCCCGGTCGGCCTCTTCTATTCGACCCCTGACCGGTTCCGTTCCCGCGCCGAGGTGGTCCGCGGGAAATCGATCACGATTCCTGACCGCAATGGCCAGGATCGATCCGTGTGGGAGGCCCAGGTCGCCTCGGCGCTGAAAGCGGCCCTCGATGACGTCTCGGTGAACTGCCCCGATGAGGCCACCTTCGAACGGATCCAGGCGGAGGCGCTCACCACCGCCCGACACACTGCGAGCGGATCGGCCACGTTCGCGCGGGCCTTCCTCGATCTGCAGAACGAAGCTGCGACTCCCCCGACCAGCTCCGTCACCAGCACAGATACCAGCACCGTTGCGGCACATGCAGCGACCGACACACACGTGGCTGACGATGGCCGTGGGGGTGTGAGTTCTGCCGTGAAGGTCCTGCGCTGGGTCGGCCTCACACTCATGTGGCTCTTCGCTCCGATACTCGGGGCGGCTGCTTTTGCCGGATCGCGCGCGGACGGTCGCAATACTGTCACACTCTTCCGCCTCCTCGGTGGCTTCGCAGCGGTTATGGTCTGGATACCGGTACTCATCGCTGCCGCGTTCTTCTGGCCCCTGGTCATCGGAATCGGCATCGTCAGCGCGGTCTGCGGCTGGCTGCTTCTTGGTCTCCGTCGCGTCCGTCTGTGACTCGGCCGTCCCCTGTCCCTTCGATATCCGCCCTCATCTGCGACATCTCTAGGAGCTCTCGTGACTCTCACTCTCGGCTTCACCGATCCCCTCGCCACCGAACTGGCGACCAGCGGCGGCAAGGGCGCCAGCCTCGCGAGGTCCGCGCAGAACCTGCCCGTGCCCGGCGGTTTCATCGTCACCGCCGAGGCCTACACCCAGTTCGTCGCACCTCTGCAGTCCCGAGTCACCGAGCTCATGGACACCCAGCACCCCGCCGAGGCGATCGGCGATCTCATCCGCAGCACCCCTGTCCCCGATTCGTGGCTTGCCGACTTCGCTGCAGCGGCCCAGGCTGCGGGCCTGAGCGATGAGGCTGTGGCAGTCCGCTCCTCAGGCACCATGGAGGATCTGCCCGGTGCGGCCTTCGCCGGACAGCACGACACCTACCTCGGCGTGCGAGGGACTAAGGCCATCGCAGAGGCGGTGCGAGACTGCTATGCCTCCCTGTGGAATCCGCATGCCTTCCGCTACCGCCAGCAGCTTGGTGTTGACCAGCTGGATGCGAAGATGGCCGTCGTCGTCCAGCTCATGGTCGCGGTCAGCGCCGAGGAGGCTGCCGGGGTCGCGTTCTCCGTCGACCCGGTACGTGGAAACACGGGCGAAGTCCTCATCAATGCGGCGTTCGGCCTGGGCGAGACCGTCGTCGGCGGGGAGGAACCGGTCGACGAATTCCGGATCGCCCGCGCCGACGGCACCCAGATCGCGTCCGAGATCGCGGACAAGCCGAAGGCTCTCGTGATGAGCGAACCGGCCGAACCTAGCGAACCGGACGGTCACGGCCATGCGAGGACGACGGTCATCCACCTCGGCGAGGATCAGCGTACTCGTCCCGCTCTGACGCCCGAGCAGGCCCAAGCAGTGGCGCAGCTGTCTGTGCGGGCCGAGGATCATTTCGGTTTCCCTCAGGACATCGAGTGGGCCTTCAACGGTGATGACCTCTTCCTTCTGCAGTCCCGTCCGATCACCCGCGTCGCACCTCGGTGGACTAGAGATGAATCCGCGGAACGATTCCCCACCCCTGTGACGCCTCTGACCTGGGACCTCGTCGAGGCGGGGTTCCATTACTCGCTCAATCACAGCTTCGACCTCATGGGTCTGCCGCCGTTTGACGACAAATGGTTCGTGATGCGTGACTTCTACATATATGGCAATCAGACGGCCGTCGACCTCTACGCTGGCCGGCTGCCGACGAAGATGCTCTCCAGCGTCGAAACCATCACCGAATCTCTGCCGGAGATCGCCTCGCAGTTCGGCTGGGTGCAGGAACTGCCGGTGCGGTGGATGCGTGATCTCGACACGTACCTCATGGGCATCGGCAGGCTCTCCCACGAACCCTTGGAGGACAAGTCGCTGGCCCAGGTGTGGGACCATGTGATCGCCATCAGCGACCTCGGCACCGAGTATTTCCGCCCCAATATCGCGATCTCTCTGACGCAGCAGACTCTCTACGGTGCGCTCTCTCACATGCTCGAGATTGCTGTGGACAAGGAGACGGCGCAGCTCGTATTCGAGCGGCTGCTGGCCTCGACGGAGACGAAGACCTCCCAGGTCAACGCCGAGCTCTGGGAGCTTTCACGCACTGTGCGCAGCAATCCCGAGATGGTGTCGACGCTGCGCAGCAATACAGGAGAGGCGGGACTGGCGGTCCTCGATGATTTCCCTGCCTTCTTCGACGAGTTCGCGACCTTCCTGGCCAAGCACGGCCACCGTGAACTCGATTTCGACGCCTACCATCCGACCTGGGTCGAAGCCCCGCATATCGTCCTCGATCAGGTTCGCCTGCTGGCCGACCGCGAGACGAACGCCTCGGCGGACTCCGACTTGGAGCGCAAGGTCCTGCAGGCTGAGACCGAGCGGGCCGTGATCAATGCCGCCCCGGAGAAGCTGCGCTATCTGGTCCAGGAGGTCATCCGACTGGCACGTGCATACACGGCTCTGGATGATCTGGAGCATTACCAGACCACGCGGCTGACCCTGCCGATGCGCCGGGCTCTGTGCGAGCTGGGTCGAAGGCTCGTCGACCAGGGTGTTCTCACCGATCCCATGGACGCCTACTTCATCAACTTCGAGCCTCTCGACGCAGCGATCCGTGCCACGGAAGTCGGCACTGGGCGCGGTGATGGCCAGCTCTCCCCTGCCGAGGCGCTGGCGGGTCTGACTGGGATCGCCGAGAAGAACAAGGCCGGGTATCAGGAAGCGGTTGAGAGGACTCCCGAATGGGAGCACGGTCGTGCCTCCGAGGTCGGCGATGACACGGACGGTGACTTCATCAAGGGAACTGCCGGCAGCCCCGGCGAGGTCACGGGCGAAGTCTTCGTCGTCCACAGTCCCGAGGACTTCTCGTCCTTCCCGGATGGTGCGATTCTGGTCGCTCGGACCACGAACCCTGCATGGACCGCCCTGTTCTATCAGGCCAGCGGCATCATCACGGAAAGCGGCGGAGCACTCTCCCACGGCGCGGTCACGGCCCGTGAACTGGGCCTGCCCGCAGTCATGGCTATCCGGGATGCCACCAGCCGCTTCACCTCGGGCCAGACGGTGAACGTCAACGGCAGCAACGGCACGGTGACACCGAACTGAGACCCGCCTCGGCGAGCCCAGCATCACACCGCTTCGAGAGCCTCCACGGGGCTGATCGACGTTGCCGCGCGCGCCGGGGCACGACTGGCGGCGAGCACAGCCAGAAGCGAGCCGGCGACGACGGAGATGATTACCCACCAGGGCACGGACGGTGCGAAGATTCCGGTCAGCGGGGACAGCAGAGACAGCGCACCGATCCAGCCGAAGACGATGCCCAGAGGCACCGCGACCAGGCAGGCCGTCACGCTCAGCTGCATTCCTTCGGCCACAATCATGCGTCGCACCCGTCGCGGCGTCTGACCCAGCGCCATGAGCAGACCGATCTCCTGCGTGCGCTGTCGCACGGAGAGCATGAGTGCGTTGGCAACTCCGATGATGGCGATGATGACGGAGAAGAGGACCATCCCCAGGAAGAACAGCATCGTTTGGTCGATGATGGTCTTCAGCACAACTTCGAAGCCTCCCCACCCTTCGTCACCGAGCGATTCGGCGTACTCGAGCAGCTGGTCCCTGAACGTCGTCATGGCTGTGGCGAACATGACGATGAGAGTGATGCCGATGACGAGACCGATGACCGTGCGTGCATTGCGGGTGGGGTGACGAGCGATCGTAGAGGCGGCCAGGCGTGAGGTTGCGGTGCGGCCGAGCAGCCACCCGGTGAGCGCCTGCAGAGGTGGGAGGATCCAGGGGTTGCCGACGATGACGCCGACGAACGTCAGCATCGCACCGAGTGCAACGAGCAGCACCCCCGCAGCACTCACCGTGTTCCCACTGGCGGCGACGATGCCGCTGATGAGAAGGGTGATTCCCATGGACAGCAACATGAGTGCGCCCGTCAGTGCTCCCATCGATGCCCGCACGTCCTCTGGCCGGCGCTCGACCGCCTGCGAGGTGGCCTCGATCGGAGAGATGCCGGTGATGCGACGGGCCCCCAGGTACGCGGAGAACCAGGTCACGACGATGGTCGCGGCACCCGGCAGGAACATCATCGGAGTGAACAGCTTGGGCTCCTCGGTGATCCGAGCGCCGAGGTAGGCCGTCGTTGCCAGTGCGAGTGCAGTCGAGACGAGGACCGCACCGATGGCACTGGGGATCGAGACCAGCAGTCCCTCTACCGAGGCGGCTCGACGCAGCCGTGCAGAGGAGGCGCCGATGAGCCTCAGCAGCGCCAGCTGGCGGCTGCGACCGGCGATGATGATGGAGAAGGTATTGGCGATGACGATGCTCGAGACGAACAGTGCGATGAGGAAGAAGACCAGCCCCACCGTTGTGAGCAGACCTTGAGCCGTGTCCGATTCCGCGATGATCTTCGCTGAAGACATCCAGGCTGTGAGGATCTCGATGCCCTGCATGATGACAGTGCCGAAGAGGGCAGCGATGAAGACGACGAGGAAGCTGGGGGCGAACTGGCGCGGGTTGGTCCGGATCTCCCGCATCGGGTTCATCGGCGCCCTCCAGCCTCGACGGCCTCGGCCTGCGCGTCGAGATCGAGCATCGTCTGCGCGATCACTTCGGCACTGATCGTGTCATTGAGTTCGGAGACGGGCGTGCCGTCGGCGATGAACACGACGCGGTCGGCGTGGGCAGCCACAAGCGGATCATGGGTGACGAGGACAATCGACTGACCGAGCTCGCGAACGGCCTCGGACATGATGGCCATGACTTCACGCCCCGATCGGCCGTCGAGGTTGCCGGTCGGTTCGTCGGCGAAGAGGATGTCCGGTCGGGTGGCCAGAGCACGGGCGATGGCCGTGCGCTGCTGCTGTCCGCCCGAGATCTCACCGGGCCGATGCTTCAGCCTGTTGTCCAGGCCGAGTCGTTTGATGATGCTGGAGATCCAGGTACGTTCGTCGGCATTGGGCTTGCGGTCGTCGAGTTCGAAGGGCAGCAGAATGTTCTCCCTGACCGTGAGAGTCGGCACCAGGTTGAACGCTTGGAACACGAAACCGATCCGCCGCCGCCGCAAGGTGGTCAGGTCGTCCTCATGCAATCCGGTGATGTCCCGTTCGCCGATGTGCACCGTGCCCGAGCTCGGACGATCGAGTCCGGCGAGAACGTGCATGAGAGTGGATTTCCCCGAACCCGAGGGGCCCATGATGGCCGTCAGCCGGGCGGGAGCGATATCGAGAGACACCTGGTTGAGAGCGACCAGCGCCGCCCCATCGGGATCAAAGACCTTCGAGACATCACGAAGTTGAGCGATGGGCATCGGTGAAGCTGTCGTCATGGTGTCCCTACATTGTTGCGTAACACTGCCTCATCCAGACTAACGATCATCGACGGCAAGGAACATGGGTTCTGACTGACCAGTAGGTGTGAGCCGCCTGCATGCTCGGCCATCCGCGCAAGCCGCTGCCTTCGCGACCTGCGGATATGCCTAAGCGCTTCGGCGGGCTTCCAGATTGGGGTTATAGGTCAGATTGCAGGCATGAAAAACACGTGTGGCCCGGAACAAAATGTTCCGGGCCACACGTGTATCAGTTCAACGCACTCGCTGCGCGCCGATGAGAATCAGATGGGACTCAGTCCTCTTCTTCTTCCTTCTTCTCGACGACCAGTGTCTCAGTGGTGAGAACCAGTGCGGCGATCGAAGCGGCGTTGCGCAGTGCCGAGCGGGTGACCTTGACGGGGTCGATGATTCCAGCGCCGATGAGGTCGCCGTAGGAATCGGTGGCGGCGTTGTATCCCTGGCCCGACTCGAGGTCGGTCACCTTGGATACGACGACGTAGCCGTCCTGGCCAGCGTTCTCAGCGATCCAGCGCAGAGGCTGGACGACGCCGCGCTTGACGATGTCAGCACCGGTGGCTGCGTCTCCGGTCAGGCTCAGGTCGTTTCCGGCCAGAACCTTGGAGGCGTGGATCAGAGCTGATCCACCGCCGGCGACGACGCCCTCTTCGATGGCTGCACGGGTAGCCGACACTGCGTCTTCGACGCGGTGCTTGCGTTCCTTGAGCTCCACCTCGGTGGCGGCGCCGACCTTGATGACTGCGACACCACCGGAGAGCTTAGCCAAGCGCTCCTGCAGCTTCTCGCGGTCCCAATCGGAGTCGGTGTTGTCGATCTCGCTGCGGATCTGGGCAACCCGACCGTTGACGTCCTCATCGGAGCCAGCACCATCGATGATGGTGGTGTTGTCCTTGGTGACGGTGATCGTGCGGGCGTTGCCGAGCTCTTCCAGGGTGACCTGGTCGAGCTTCATGCCCATGTCCTGGGTGACGACCTGGCCACCGGTGAGGACGGCGAGGTCCTCGAGGATCGCCTTGCGGCGGTCGCCGAAGCCGGGAGCCTTGACGGCGGCAACGTTGATGATGCCGCGCAGCTTGTTGACGACCAGCGTCGACAGAGCCTCGCCTTCGATGTCCTCTGCCACGATGAACAGAGGCTTTCCGGCCTGCTGCACCTTCTCCAGCACAGGGAGGAGCTCCTGGATGTTGGAGATCTTGCCCTGGTTGATGAGGATGAGCGCGTCGGAGAGCACAGCTTCCTGGCGATCAGCATCGGTCACGAAGTGCGGCGAGAGGTAACCCTTGTCGAACTGCATTCCCTCGGTGATTTCGAGTTCAACAGATGCGGCCTGGGATTCGTCAATCGTGATGACGCCGTCCTTGCCCACCTTGTCGAAGGCATCGGCAATGAGCTTGCCGATCTCTTCGGACTGAGCGGACAGACCGGCGACGTGTGCGATCTCCGAGGAGTCGGCGACATCGCGGGCGATGGTTCCGAGTTCGGTGGAGACAGCCTCGACGGCAGCTTCGATTCCGCGCTTGAGGGCACCTGGTGCGGCGCCGGCGGCTACGTTGCGCAGACCTTCGTTGACGAAGGCCTGTGCCAGGACGGTCGCGGTGGTGGTTCCGTCACCGGCGATGTCGTTGGTCTTGGTGGCAACTTCCTTGGCCAACTGAGCGCCGAGGTTTTCGTATGGGTCGTCGACCTCGACCTCACGAGCGATGGTCACGCCATCGTTGGTGATTGTGGGTGCGCCCCACTTCTTGTCGAGAACAACGTTGCGGCCCTTGGGTCCCAGCGTCACCTTGACGGTGTCCGCGAGGATGTTCACACCCTTTTCGAGTGCACGACGGGCCTCGTCGTTGAATTCCAGATTCTTAGGCATTCGTCCTCCTGTCAGTGAAGTAGTTGTTCAGGGGATTCAGCCGATGACGGCGAGCACGTCACGAGCCGAGAGCACGAGGAACTCTTCTCCTGCGTACTTGACTTCGGTGCCGCCGAACTTGGAGTAGATGACCTTGTCGCCAATGGCCACGTCGACTGGGACGCGGTTTCCGTTGTCAGCAACGCGGCCTGGGCCCACTGCGACAACTTCGCCTTCCTGAGGCTTTTCCTTGGCGGTTTCGGGAATGACCAGACCACTGGCGGTAGTCTGCTCTGCTTCGACCTGACGGATGACAATCCGATCTTCGAGTGGCTTGATGGAGACCGACATATCGGGCCCTCTCCCTTCGCTGGGGTTCAATTCTTCTTTGAGTCAGACGGCGGCGTGTGCCATGATCCCCTCGTCGTCGCGGGTGCCGAGTGGATCGACCGTCTCATTAAAACTGGCACTCGCTGAGTGCTAGTGCTAATTCGACTTTAGAACGCTCTTAGCACTCGGTCAACTCGAGTGCCAAGGATTGTCCACGCTCTGGGCGAAACCCCAGGAAAGGTACCCGAGCACGGCTGCACTGTGGTCCACGCACTGCCCCTCCGAGGCAAGCAGACCCCAGCTCGCGGATCCGAACTCGCAGACCTCAAACGGGTGGTAAGTCCTGCTCGAAATCGGGTCAATTTTCGACCAGGAGTTACCGACCGTAGGGCCGACCGTAGGCGTCCCCGGTCTCACGGAACGGATACAAGTGCGGACCCCGGGAAGCCCCGGGGTCCGCACTTTATGTCGCTTACTTCAGATCAGCGGCTGCGCTCTGAGATCAGGCGCACTGCCACTGCCCCCAGCCTTCTTGAGCCTGCAGCTTCTTGGCACGCTGGAACTGCTCCTGCGGGCTGGCGTCCGAGGGATTGCCGCTGCCGCCCATGGAGTGCCAGGTCTGAGGCAGGAACTGGAAGAGACCGAAGTGAGTGCCGTTCGAGGCCTTCGGGTCGAAGTTCGATTCGCACTCAACGACCGAGTACCACTTCGATCCCGGCCCACCGAGCATGTCCTTGATCTCCTGGGTGCTCATGTTGCCACTGCTGGAGCCCGAGTCACCGCCGCCGGTGCTCTTGTCACCATCGTCGGAGCCGCCCGAACCGTTGTCACCGGTTCCGGCATCCGATCCGCTGCTGGAATCGTCTGGCTTCTCAGCTGGAGCTTCCTTCTTCTTGGTGCCCTGGATGACGACCTTGGTCTTGGGCTCGGAGAGGACCTTCTCGCCCTTCTTCTCCTTCTTCACCTCATCGCCATTAACGGTCTTGACCTTGTAGGAGACCTGCTTCTGGCCTTCCTTGCCTTCGTCCTCGACCTTCGTCTCACCCACGTAGAGGGAGTCCGACTTCTTGGTCTCGGTCTTGGGCTTGATGGCCTGCTTTTCCTTGACGGTGTCGTTCTTCACGCGGTTCACGGTGAGAACCTGGCCGTCGGAGACTTTGGAGCTGAGGGGGACGGACATGAAGTCGTCCTTGTCCAGCTTCAGCTTGGTTTCAGCGAGGGCTTCCTTGGCGGTGCCCGCTGCGGCCGAGACCTTGTGATCCTTGCCGTCGGCAACGATTGTGAGGTCCTTGGCGGTCGTCACATCGATGTCGTTGCCTTCATCTTTGAGCTTCTGATTCGGCTTCGCGCTGAGGTCGGCGCCCTTCGCGTCCACACCGAGGTCGGCCAATGCCTGACCAACAGTGTTCGCGTGCGTCACCTCGTCGCTCTTCTTGCCGTCGACAGACAGTGAAAGTTCCTTCGCGGTGTTGACGGTGATCGTCATATCCCGCGATATCTTCTTGTTCACGCCTGGTTTGATCTGATCGCGCTTCTCGATGTCGAGGTCGCGGCTGTCGAGGACATCCCCCACGGTGCCACCGAAGGTCCGAACTTCCTCGGACTGACCATTGACATCCAAGGTCACTGGCTTGTTCATGGTTACCACGGCGCCCGTGCCACCCACGAGTCCGGTAATCACAACCGCCTGTGCAGCAATCTGCACTTTGCGGTTCTTAAGAAAATCAATCACAAAAATATCCCTGGGGCAGAGGTCATCAACTCATCCACTGTAACCGATTCGTTACAAGTTACGCAAAACATTACAAACATGTAACGGCGAGGACCCGTAAGCTGGCCCTCTGACCAGGACTTCCCCGTGTTTCCGGGCTTCGTCACAATCGTGACATTCACCCTCCGAGGTGGCCAATCAAGCGTCAGGCTCACCCCCGCCGAGGTTGTCGTTCAGTCCCAGCAGCTGCAGTTCAGTCCCAGCTGCCGAGTGCGGTCTCTGCGTTCTTCCACACTGCGGAGCAGAGCTCGCCTTCATCCATACCGCGCACCTCGGCGAGTTTGCGTGCCGTGACTGCGGCCAAGTACGGACCGCCTGGCTTACCGCGGTGCGGGTGCGGGGTGAGGAATGGAGCATCGGTCTCGGTCAGCAGCAGTTCAAGTGGTGCTGCAGCTGCGGCACGGCGGAGTTCATCCGCGTTCTTGAACGTGAGGTTCCCGGCAAACGACATAAAGTAACCGGCAGCGGCGCATTCCCGGGCCATCGACTCGTCGCCGGAAAAGCAGTGGAAGATGGTGACCTCGGGAGCACCTTCCTCCTTGAGGATGCGCAGCACATCGGCGTGGGCCTCACGATCGTGGATCTGCAGGGCCTTGCCCGTGCGTTTGGCGATCTCGATGTGAGCGCGGAAGGAGCGCTGCTGGTCGGCGACACCCTCTTCACCGGTACGGAAGTAGTCGAGTCCGGTCTCCCCCACCACGCGCATGCGGTCGTTGGAGGTCACGAGTGACTCGATCTCGGTGAGTGCGTCGTCGAGCATTCCTCGCTCGGCCAACCTCGGCGCCTCGTTGGGGTGCAGTGCAGCACCGCCGAGCATCCACGAGCGACCATCTTGTGATTGCTGCGTGACCAGCTCGGTCGTCCACCGTGCGGCCGGGAGGTCGCAGCCGATCTGGACGATGCGCTGGACGCCCGCCGACTGGGCGGTGTCGAAGAAGAAATCGAGGCTCGGGAACTCTTCGTCCTTGTCAGGCCTGACTTCGGGCTCGGGTTCGCCCGCACCCAAGGGCAGTCGCACACCCGTGCAGATGTCGAGATGCGTGTGGGTGTCGACGACCGGGTGGGCAAGTGGTTCAGGCACCGGAGGATAGGTTCCGGCGGCGCGTGAAGCCATTATTCGGTCTCCTCCACGAACTTGGGGAACACCGGGACCGGCTTCGGCAGTGGGGTGCCAGCCTCCAGTGGGAAATCGATCGCGGCGAACGAACGAGGATCCACCTCGGCGGCATTGACACCGTTCTCGGCCGACGCCGCGGCCATCGGTGCGATTCCTGCCGCTGCGGCAGCGGCACCTGCGGCCACGCCGACTCCGGCACCTACGGTCACAGGGGCCATCGCCTCGGCGCCGGTACCGTTGTCAGTCGCCGTCGGGAGCACCTTCGCGCCGGCCTCACCAGCACCTTCTTCGACGCCGAGGAGATCGAGGATCTGGCCGGCGGAATCGGGCATGACGGGCTGGATGAGGATCGAGATGATGCGCACGACCTCGATCGTCACCCACAGCACTGTGGCCATGCGATCCGGATCGGTCTTCTTCAGCTTCCAGGGTTCCTGGGCGGAGAAGTAGCGGTTGGCCTCGGACAGGACCTTCCAGCAGGCCTCGACGTAGAGGTGAAGTGCCTGGGTGTCGACGTGGCGGCGAGCGGTCTCGGGGACGGCGCGGGCCAACGCGAGGAGCGCTTCGTCTTCTTCAGTGAGGTCACCGGGCTGTGGAACCTGTGCGTCGCAGTTCTTCGCGATCATCGACAGCGAGCGCTGGGCGAGGTTGCCGTACTCGTTGGCGAGGTCGGAGTTCTTGCGGGTGATGATCGAGTCCTTCGTGTAGGACCCGTCATTGCCGTAGGAGAACTCGCGGAAGAGGAAGAATCGCAGGGTGTCGAGGCCGAATGCGTCGACGAGGTCGATGGGATCGACGACGTTGCCAACGGACTTCGACATCTTCTCACCGGCGTTGAAGAGGAAGCCGTGGGCGTGGACGCGCCCCGGCAGCTCGATGCCGGCACTCATCAGGAACGCGGGCCAGTAGACGCTGTGGAAGCGGATGATGTCCTTGCCGATGATGTGCACGTCGGCGGGCCACCACTTGTCTAGGCGCTCCTGGTCATCGGGATATCCGGCGGCGGTGAGGTAGTTCGTCAGGGCGTCGATCCACACGTACATGACGTGCTTCTCGTTGCCGGGCACCGGCACACCCCAGTCGAAGGTGGTGCGCGAGACCGAGAGGTCCTTCAGGCCAGAGGCGACGAACGAAGCGATCTCGTTGCGGCGGGAGTCCGGGCCGAGGAATTCCGGGTGGGTCTCGTACAGGTCGAGCAGCTTGTCCTGGTACTTCGAGAGGCGGAAGAAGTAGGACTCCTCTTCCGTCCAGGTCACCTCGGTGCGGGTCTCGGTCGAGAGGCGGACGCCGTCGACGACCTCGGTCTCGTCCTGCGTGTAGAAAGCCTCGTCGCGGACGGAGTACCAGCCGGCGTAGGTGTCGAGGTAGATGTCGCCAGCCTCTTCGAGCTTGCGCCAGATCGCCTTGGACGCTTCGTAGTGGTCCTCGTCGGTGGTGCGGATGAAGCGGTCGAACGTGGAGCCGAGCGCGAGCTGGGTGTCGCGGAAGTTCTTCGCGTTGTCGTCGGCGAGCTGCTTGGGCGTGATGCCAAGCTTGTTCGCCGCCTGCAGCATCTTCAGACCATGCTCATCGGTGCCGGTTGCAAAGAACACCTCGTGATTGTCGAGGCGCTTGAACCGCGCGATCGTATCGGCCGCAATGTACTCATATGCGTGACCGATGTGGATGGCCCCATTGGGGTAAGCGATAGCTGTCGTCAAGTAATAACCCATAGGTCACACAGTCTAAGGGACGCCGCGGCGTGGGCACGCACGGGTGCTTTCGGGCCGGGGGTGCGGGTGGGGCTTGGCCGAGTCTTCGCGAATAGCCCAGTCTGCGGTGAGCGGCCCAGTCTGCGGTGAGCGGCCCATATTTGAAGGTGGGCTACTCACCTCAGACTGGGCTGAAACGGTTCGCACCCCGGCACCAATTCACGGAACCAGCGGCTGCCCGCACCGACGACGCAGTTCAGGTGCTTGAAAGAAGAGCCTCTGCCCGAAGGTCTTCGGGTCCAGAACCTCATTGAACTTGAAGCGCAACACCTTATAGCCCATCGCCAACAGCCGATTATGCTGTCGGCTCTCCTTGTTCATGACGTCGAAGCCGCCGTCAACATACTTCTGCGTCCCATCCACATAGAGAGCGACCTGGTCCTCGCGAAGGAGGAAATCCAGTCTTGTCAGAAGTCGACCGTCATCGGCAATATTCACCTGCTGCACGAAGTCATGCAGCCCCAGAAGATGCAGGTTGAATGCAGCTCTGCTCTCCGCATAGCTTTCGGACAACGGCGAAGCGAGCGCGACCAGTCTCGCAGCCACTTTGCGGCCCCGCCTCAGGCGGGCGATGGGCGCTCCGAACAGATCTGCGACTGCACCCGGCACCTCGTCCAGCAGGTGCGACGAATACCCGAGCTTGAAGATCAGATCTTCGTCATTGCCGAGAAGATGCCGTCTGATCACCTGTTCCATCGCGGCAAACGCCGCGGCACTGCCGAGCTCGGCCCGCAGATCCAAGGCAGTTCGAGCCGGAGATGTGACTCGGAGCCCCTCCACCTGGCAGACGTCTTCAGCTGAGATTATTCTGCGTCGCCTGATCAGCTCGGGTGATTTGGTGCTTGACGCGGGGTGGAACACCGACACCGGTTCATCCGGCTCGTCGAACATACCGATCCTGTGCAGCCGTGCCGCTGAGACCCCGAACACGGTGTCTTCTGCGCGGTAGTGAGGATAATGAAGGACCTGCAGACGCTTCAGATTCGCCTCGTATCTGCGCCGTTGGGAACGCTCCTTGTCGCGCTGTTCCTCGTGATACGTCATCCAAGCCGAGTCCGTGGCGAAGCGAGAGAAGTATCGGTGGGCACGGACTTCACACCGGCTGACTACCGAATAGACTCCGCGCGAGACCTTCAGCAGACAGCATCCCAATGCGCTGCGGATGTCTGCCGTGGAGGCTCCAGCATTGCGAAGATCCTTGAAATGCACGACGTTGTTCTTCATGCCGGCACACTGCCGAACCACGTTCTGATACAGCAATACTCAATTCAGTTGCTGTGGAATCAGCTCCGGCGTCCACACAGCGACAGCGCTTCAGCACGGAGTCCGTCAACAAGCGTCAGCGCTCGAGTCGAGCCGTCGTCCGCCTCCGGGAGCGCGCGCCACTCGTCCCCGGGAGCACATGAGGACAGCGTCAACCAACCATTCAACCTCGCTCATAGCCCAGTTTGAGATGAATAGCCCACCTTAAAATGTGTGCTACTCACCCAAAACTGGGCTGCCAGTTGTCCACACCCTGCTGCGCACGAGTCGCGTCACTCGCGGTGAAGCCAGGCTTCGTAGACGTCGCGCTTCGACAGGCCGAACTTCTTCGCCACCTGCCCGGCCGCATCCTTCGCACGTATCCCGGACTCGACGAGTGCGCTGACCTCGCCGAGGTGGTCCTCCGGAGCCGTCTCGACTTCGGTGGCACCGGCGAGCACGAGGGTCAGTTCCCCTCGCAGTCCCGCTGCGGCGCGTTCACGCAGCGAACCGACGGTCCCCCGCAGCGTCTCCTCGTAGGTCTTCGTCAGTTCACGGCTGATGCTCATGGGTCGATCTTCGCCGATGACCTCGGCGAAGTCATCCATCGTGTCGGCGATCCGGTGGGGGCTTTCGAAGAAGACCATCGTCCGCTTCTCCGCCTTGAGCTCCTCGAGCAGGCTCTTGCGCTGACCGGATCTGCGCGGCAAGAAGCCCTCGAAGCTGAACCGGTCGCTCGGCAGCCCGGAGACCGCCAGGGCCATCAGTACCGCGGACGGGCCCGGCGTCGACGTGATCGGCAGTCCCGCCTCGGCGCAGGCTCTGACCACGCGATATCCGGGGTCGGACACGGCCGGCATCCCCGCGTCGGAGAGCAGCACCACGGTCTGCCCCGCATTGATGAGCTCGACCAGCTCGGGGGCGCGATGGCCCTCGTTGTGGTCGAATACGCTGATGATCCGGTTCGTGTGGCTCAGCTGCAGACGCTGCGCCAGAGAGAGGAACCGGCGGGTGTCCTCGGCGGCGATGACGTCGGCGGTTTCGATGGCCTGCCGCATCCGCGGACTCGCATCGCCGAGGTTGCCGATCGGAGTCCCGACGAGGATGAGTCGCCCGCCGGTGAGGTCCGGACCCGACCTCGCTGGGACGCAACGGTCGTCGTCATCGGGGTCGGGCACCTCGGCGAGGGTGTCGTTGGGGTCGGGTGCCTCGGCGGGGGCGCCGTCGGGGTCGGGTGCCTCGGCGGGGGTGTTGTCGGGGTCGAGCTGAGGCTCAGACGTGCTGGGGTCTTCGGTCAAGATGCGGCTGCTCCGGTGGCGAAGAGCAGAGCGAACGTACCGAAGTAGAAGAGGAGGATCACGCCCCAGAAGAGGAGCCACAGTCCCGTGCCGATATAGCCGACCCACAGGGCGGCAACTGCCATGCCGTCGCCGCGCTCACCGCGTTCCTTGATCTGCTTGCGTGCGATATGGCCCATGATGACGCCGGCGATGCCGCCGATGAGGACTCCGGAGACGACGCCGAAGATCGAGGCGCACATGCCGATGATGGCCAGCACATTGTTCGGCGGCAGCGGTTGGTAGACGTACCCCGGCCCGACGGCATACTGAGCGTTTGCCGCATATCCGGGGTTCTGGCTGTATGACTGGGCACCAAGGCCGCCCGAGTTCGACAAGGGCTGCTGGTAATACATGTCCGGATTGTTCCAGTTGTTCTGGCTGCTCATGATGAGGTCTCCTTGCGTCTGCCTTCAACGGTACAGAGTCGTCGTTTCGGGCAAAAGGCGGCGCGGTTACAGGTCTGTCACAGTTGTGGACTCGAGAGTCGTGGCGTGCCGTAAACCGTCGTCACCTGGGCCCGCGGTGCAGAAGTGTGCATCCGGACCCGCGGTGCAGGAGCCGCTGGCGAACGGATCGTTCCGGTGTAAGTGCCCCGTTACATTCATTGTCAAGCAGCAACCGGGGTCCTCGCCTCGTAGAAGACCCCATGCTTGACCATCGCGAAGAGCACGTTGAGCCGGCGACGAGCCAGACACATCACCGCAGCATTATGGCGTTTCCCCTCGGCCCGTTTCCGGTCGTAATACGCCTTCGACAATGGATCATGACATGACGCCACCCACGCAGAGTGGAACAACGCGTTCTTCAACCTCTTGTTGCCCGCCCGCGATGGGAACTCGCCGCGAATCGACGTTCCCGACCGGCGCGTAACCGGAGCAATACCCGCATACGCTGCCAAATGGCCAGGAGTCCTAAAAGCGCTGAAGTCACCGGCTGCCAGGAGGATCTGGGACGCGGTCTTAACGCCGACTCCCGGCATGGACGTTAAGACCTGAAGAAGAGGGAGCGAATCCGCTAACTCTTCAGCTTCGGCCTCGATCTCTTTGCGTTCGGCCTTCAGTGCTTTGATCCGAGCCGCATGCCGCGGCACCACCGACTCCGACGCCTCACTCCCGGGCACGGTCACCGTCTGCTCAGCCAGAGCATCGAAGATCACATCAATCAGCGCCGACGGATCCTTGCGGGTATGGTTACGCGCCCACCGCTTCACCCCCGACTTCCCCGCCGCCCGCAACCCAGCTGGACCACGGTACCGAATCAACAGATCCAGCACGATGTTCCTGGTCAACACGGTGCCCTTGAACACGCGCTCCAGCGCCGGATGGATCTGCAGCAGCAAGGACCTCAGTCGGTTGATCGCTCTGGTGATGTCATGGGCCAGGTCCTCGTCGGTGCCAGCCAACACCTTGAGATTGGCCAGCACATCCGATTCCCGATCAACTGATCGTAGTGTGTGCGGCATGGTTCTGGCGGTGTCAGCAATGATAAACGCATCCCTGGCATCCGTCTTCGCCTGCCCCGGATACAGATCGGCAGCCTTCCTCATCGCCAACCCCGGCAGGTAGGCGATATCGGCTCCACAATCCCTGGCGACCGCGACGGGAAGCGCACCAATCGTGTTCGGCTGATCAACGATCACGAGCACACGACCGTGCCCGTCCTGCAGAGTCGTGATCACGTCGCGAAGTTTGCCTTCGTCTTGCGGGAGCTCGTGGTCGAAAACCCGCTCACCTGCCGGCCCCAGTCCGCAACCGTGATGGTTAGTTTTTCCGACGTCGAGACCTAACCAGACGTCATATTCGGTGTTCATGACAGTCCTCCTCGACCATCAGTTCCATGGTCGTTGGTTGTCATGACACCCGATGCTGGCACCCACGTTACGACGAGACCTCAGTACAACTGGGCCGAGCCCCTATCAGCAGTCAACGCGCGTCCTGGATTCCTGGCGGCAACACCCCGTTACCTTTTAAGTAGCCCCACAATCCGTCAGGATAGAAGGGGTCGCTGGCCTAAGATTCCCGGCATGATTCATGCCCCCAGCCATTCATGGTCCGGGGGGTGTTGTCACCGGGAGTCGAAGGCACCAGGGAAATCGCTGATAGGGGCCAGAACCACTGGCAGAACACATGCCTTGAGCCCGACCGTAACGTGGATGCCGAACCCCGGAGCCACCACAGCACCACCGGCCAGCCGAACCACTCATAACCGCAGTCACACCAGTCGAAGAAGATGAGTGACATGATCACCAACCACGACGACATCGACGTATTCATCGGCATTGACGTCGGCAAACACGACCACCACGCCGTCGCCCTGGCCCGGGACGGTACTCAACTGCTGTCGAAGGCACTGCCGCAGAATGAAGCAAAGCTTCGAGCACTCATCGACAAGCTCCGTGTGCATGGAACACTCCTCGTCATCGTCGATCAGCCCGCCACGATCGGAGCACTGCCCGTCGCTGTCGCCCAAGCTGCTGGCGTCACGGTCGCTTATCTACCAGGTCTGGCGATGCGCCGCATCGCAGACTTGCATCCTGGTGAGGCGAAGACTGATGCCAGGGATGCCGCGATCATCGCCGAAGCTGCTCGGACCATGCCGCATACTCTGCGCGGTATCAGGGTCAGCGATGAAAACGTCGCAGAGCTTTCCATGTTGTGCGGTTACGACGACGATCTCGCGAAACAGGCCACGGCAACATCGAACAGGATCCGTGGCCTGCTGACACAGATTCATCCCGGACTCGAATCCGTGATCGGTGCTCACTTGGACCATCCTGCGATGACGGCGCTGTTGGTGAAGTATCCGACTCCAAAGGCTCTACGTCGGGCCGGTAAACGCCGGGTCGAGACACTGCTGGCCAAACACGCACCCAGAGCGTGGAAACGCTGGGCGACAGCGGTCTTCACGGCCCTGGACGAGCAGACTGTCGTCGTCGCGGGCACCGATGCAGCGGGGCTTGTGCTGCCCCAACTGGCCACTTCGTTGACCCAGACACGAACGTCGCGGGCCGAGGTCTTCGACCGGATCGATCAGCTGGTGGAATCACACCCTCTTTTCGAGCTCCTGACGTCGATGCCGGCAGTCGGCGTCAGGACAGCGGCAAGAATCCTGACCGAGGTCGTGGGCAAGGACTTCGCCACCGCCGGGCACTTGGCCTCTTACGCCGGTTTGGCACCGGTGACGTGGAGATCGGGGACATCGATCCGTGGCGATCATTCGTCCCGCCGGGGCAACAAAGTGCTCAAACGGGCGCTATTCCTATCGGCATTCGCAGCGTTGAAGGACCCGTTGTCGAGGGCGTATTACGACCGGAAACGTGCCCAGGGCAAGAAGCATAACCAAGCACTCATCGCGCTGGCTCGTCGACGCTGCAACGTGTTGTTCGCGATGCTGCGGGACGGTGCCTATTTCCACGTATCGCTGGGGGCCGCCGCCGCGTAGACAGGTTCAGAAGCTCCCGAGCCCAGTCCGAGACTCCGGTCCCGGACCAATCAGTCCTGCCAAGCATCAGCAGGCGAAACTATTCGAAGAAATCCACGTCACCCCTTGACGAAAACCATAGGGGCACCCCCCGGATCATCAATGACAGGGCAAATCAGCCATACCAGGACCAGCGACCAGACCCCGTTCGGGGCCTATGAATAAATATAGGGGCACCCCCCGACGGGCAATCCGCGAGCGGGTATCCACGTCAGCTGTCCTCCGATGGCTGTGGCGGGTGTTCGAGACACCGCGTTGTCCGGTTCTCGATGACTGATGTCAACGCTATCGGGGTGCGGGTGCCCTCGACGGCGAATCGTGTTCCAGTCCTGCACTGCGGTTCGCGTAGCCGCAATTACGTCCGCCGGAATAGGGCTGATGTTCCGACTTTCCTGGCTAACTGATCAGCTGCCTCAAATGGAACTCAACATAGCGAAGAAGCCAACTCCAAAGATTCCTATAGTGATGATGGGCACCAAAATCACGAGTCCGATGCTTGTATAGCCGATGATTAAACCAGTGATGCCTTGCCCTCGACCCTCTTGACCAGTGCGTTTGATCTGGTGCAATCCGATGTGACCAAAGATGATGGCAAGAACGGGGCCGACCCCCAGGAGCATCGTGATTACACCGAACAAGATTGAAATAGGCGGAATCATCACGGCAATCAGAGCTAGAAAACCAAAGATCAGTCCGCCCCCAACGCCAATGATGCCCATCCACATCGACCACACAGCCATTCCATTCGACACGGATCGAACCATCATCGGCTGGGCGCCGTAGGTCATCGGCTGGCTGTAGGAACCCTGTTGGCCGTAGCCGTATGAGCCGGGCTGACTGTACGAACCGTAGGAACCCTGTTGGCCGTATGCATCGGGCTGGTTGTATCCGGCCGCCTGCCCGTACGCGCCGTTGGAGCCGAACTGGCTGGAACCGCCCTGGCTGTAACCACCCTCTCCGTAGCTTCCGCCCTGGCTGTAACCACCTTGGCCGTACTGCTGACCCTGCGAGTACTGCCCCTCGCCGGAACCGTACTGTTCGGCCCCGGGACCTGAGCCGTACTGCTGGCCCTGCCCCGAGCCGTACTGCCCAGCACCCGAGCCATACTGTTGTCCCTGCCCCGAACCGTACTGTGGCTGGGATCCATAGCTGTTGTTGAACTGCTGCGAGCCGACCTGAGGCGGGTCGCTCGGGCGATATTCGGGATTGTTCGACACGTTCGACACCGTTCTCCACTCAGACGCTCTTCGTTCCCTACTACCCTAGTGGTGCCGACCGCAGAAAGCCCAACAATCTCGGCACAAGGTTCTCCGGCAACGTCACATTTCGGTTCCCAGCACGCCGGCCCTGGCCCCCGGGGTCACGCTTCCAACTCCACGCACCCTCAACCACACCCTTACCTGCGGGTCGCATGAGAGTCCGACCCGGCGTGATCTCTAAACCTTGATCCACCGATCGGCCTGGACGCAGTGTTGTGAATCCGGTTCTCGCAAAATGTCGAAAAATGGGCAGGGGACATCGCCCGGGTCTCTCACCAGTCTGATTCCACTTTTCAGTTCCTGCGGGCTTCCTCCCTGGCCCCAGTCTTCACGCCCGGTTGGGCTGATCGGTCATGTCAACGCAGTCCGGGGAGGAGGCAACGCGGCCTGCCACAATCGGGCGAATTCCTCGGCCCACGGCCAGTCTCTGGGCAGATTCAGGATCAATCTCCTCGCTCGGCGGGCAATCCGGGCAGGGACGAGGATGATGCGCGTCCTCAGTGTTTGTGCACGAGCCTTGCTCATTCGGCCACCCATGACTCTTGCAGCTGCCCGCAGTAGGTTATGAGTCATCGCCGCGATCGTCACCCATGCGGCGTTGGCATCGAAGATCCCTGAGGGCATATGGGCCAGTGCACCGTTTTTCAATTCCGCATTGATCTGCTCGATAATCGCATGCTTCCGGTGGATCTGGTCCGCCAGAACAGTGTCGAAGCGATCCTTGTCGAGGGTGGTGAAGAAGGCGTGGTATCGGTACAAGTCGAACAACGGATCCTGCCCGGCAGTGCGCTTCTTCTCATTGAGCTCGGGGACTCGTCGCACGATCAACCGGCCCGGCACCTGCAGAGCCTTCTTCTTCGACGTGAACGCGGTAAAGGCGACTTCAGCGACTTCGGCGTTTGAGATCCAGGCCCCAGCTTCTTCGTCGAAGATCGCTTCCGGGTACTGGATGCCGGTCCACGCATCATCGTCGATGGTGGTGATCGCGGCTTTGACCTTCTTGTCCATGCGCACCGTCACCGACACCTCGGCCCCGGCATCGCGGGCGGCTTTGGTCATCGTCGACGAGTAGTAGGCGGAATCAGCACGCACCAGAACCGGGACCTGACCGGAATTGATGCGCCGAGCGGTGGCCAGGGCGTCAGAGACGAACTTGTCGGCACCCCGAGCTGATGAGGTGGAGCCTTTCCGGAGACGTTGACCGACGATGACCTGCCCGGAGGCGCTTGGCGATGCAGTCGCCAAGAGCGCGTTGAGCCCCCGACTGCCTTGATACCCGAACCCGGCTCCTTGTTTCCTTGCGGAATGGACGTCGATGACGGTGTCGTCGATGTCAACGAAGATCATCGACGACTGTGGTGTTGTCGCACTGGTGGTCAGCAGGCGCGTGTGCTGGTCCAAGTTGATCAGGAGACGGGTACTGATGGCATCGAGCTGTCTGACGTGGCCGAAGGTGAACGAGCGCAGAAACGATCCCAGAGTCGATGGGGCGTAAACACGGTCGAAGAGTCTGTTCATGCCGCCGTGGCGCAGGATGTTCATGTCATCGATCGAGTCGGCACCGGCGGCCATGCCCGCGATCAGGGTAGACAGTTTCGCGCCCGGGTTCGCGCCCTTATCGGCTCCGGTCGTCATCACGGTCAGACGCTGCTCGGTGAGGTCGAGCAGGCCCGCCTGGTGGGCCAGGGCCATGATCGGGACCAGGCCGGTAGGACTGACGAGGTTCGTGTCGTCGAAGGAGTAGGCCACAGTTGCGGGTGTGTGATTGAATAGCACCTGAGAGGTGCCCCTTTCTTGAACGGGAATGTTGACGTTAGACATCATCATTTTCCCAGTTCAGGAGGGGCATTTCCATTTCACACGCGGCTTTGAGCAGCCACCCGCATCGGTGGATCAAGGCTAAACTGGAAGGCGATGACACACACCGCAGACTCCCCGGCCCCCACCAGGCGCATCGCCCGCGAGCGCAGGGCCAGGCACCGCGAAAAGGTCCGCGTCGGAGCCGCAGCGATGCGCCGGAAGACCTTCCACGCCGGCATGTGGGCGACCCGCGCCCCCGTGTGGATGTGGCCGGCGCTGCTCGTCATCACCGGCATCGGCTTGGCCCTGCGTCTGTTCCGCCTCGGCTTTCCCCACCGACTGATCTTCGACGAGACCTACTACGTCAAAGACGGCTACTCGGTCTTCAACTTCGGCTACGAACGCTCGTGGCCGGAGAACGCCGACGACTCCTTCAACGCCGGCGACCCCAGCGTCATCGAACCGAGTCCCGAATACGTCGTCCACCCGCCGTTGGGCAAATGGCTCATCGGCGCAGGCATGGACATCTTCGGTGCCGACGACTCGTTCGGCTGGCGATTCGCCGTGGCGATCATCGGCACTCTGACGATCTTCCTCATGGGCGTCATCGCCTGGAAGCTGCTGCGCTCACCGTTCTTCGCCTGCGTTGCCGCCGGCCTGCTCGCCATCGACGGCGAGCACTTCGTCCACTCCCGCACGAGCCTGCTCGACATCGTGCTCATGGCCTTCGTCCTCCTCGCCTTCTTCTTCATCCTCCTCGATCGCGAATTCGTCACGAAGCGTCTGGCCATCTGGACCCAGCTCACCTCTGAGAGCGGAAGCCTCACCCTCACGCGCGCCGAACCGCACCGGCAGTCCCCCGCCGAGGCGGCCACCCCCACTGCGGACTCCCCCGGATCCGTCGCTTCCGCAGATTCCCCCGGCTCCGTCGCCCCCGTACCGGTCTCCGGCCCCACTGCCGAGGAACGAAGGCGCCACCGGAAACGGCGGGACGAGATCAATTTCGGGCCCCGCCTCGGCGTGCGTCCCTGGATTATTGCCGCGGGGATCAGCATCGGTCTGGCGATGGGCGTGAAGTGGTCGGGCCTGTACGCGGCTGCGGTGTTCGGGATTCTCCTCGTCGCGTGGGATGTGCATTCGCGGCATCGGGCCGGGGTCGTGCACCCGTGGCTGGGCGCGCTCATTCGCGACAGCATCATGTCGTTCCTCAAGTTCGTGCCGGTCGCGTTCGTCACCTATCTGGCGTGCTGGTCGGGCTGGATCCGGTCGACCGATGCGTGGGATCGGCAGTGGGCGGCCGAGAACTTCGGCTGGTGGCAGTCGCTGCCGGACTGGCTGCAGTGGTTGCCGTCGCTGGCGCACTACCACTACACGGCGTATTCGTTCCATGTCGGTCTCGACTCCGAGCACCCGTACATGTCGAACCCGTGGGGTTGGATCGTGCAATGGCGGCCGACCTCCTTCTACTACGAATCCCCGGACCAGGGAAGCATGGGCTGCGCCGTTGAGCACTGCTCCTCGGCGATCACCTCGGTCGGCAATCCGGTCATCTGGGGGCTGGCACCCATCGCCATCCTCGTCGCCTTGGTCGCCTGGATCATCCGCCGCGACGTTCGCGCCGGCGTCATCCTGGCCGGACTCGCCGCCACCTGGCTACCGTGGTTCACCTACCAGGACCGCACCATCTTCACCTTCTACACGATCGTCATGGTGCCCTTCGTCGTCCTCGCGTTCACCTACTGCCTCACCCTCATATGGGGCAGAGTCCCCACGTCCGCAACTGCGACCGCTATTTCATCGACCGCAACCTCAGCGACATCCACCCCCGACGTCTTCCCCTCCTTCGCCCCCAAACCACGTGGTTTCCTCTTCGCCGGCCGTGGCACTCGAATCCCCTGGTCGCTGTTCGGGCGCCGCATGGCCGTCGGGCTGATCCTCGTGGCCGCGATCATGGCCTTCGCCTACTTCTGGCCGGTCTACACGGGCGAGGTCATCCCGTTCGAAGCGTGGAACAACCGCATGTGGAACGTCACCTGGCGCTAGCGCCTCAGCCCCACCACGGGTGACAAACCCCGCCACAGACCACCTCGACACACACCCGCCACGAAGCCGTCGCCTCGGCGACATTGATCGTTCACCTGGGGGCCACATGCCGTCGCTAGCGTCGAATCATTGTGAATTACCAATCGACTCTGACTCCCCCAGCGCCCACCGATCGCGTGGCCACAGCGCCCGCTGATGATGAGAGCGCAGCACGGCAGCATCGGGCCGTGGCCATCATTCCCGCTCGTGGCGGATCCAAGGGAATCCCGCTGAAGAACCTGCAGAAGGTCGCCGGCGTCTCGCTTCTTGCGCGCGCGATCAATGCGGCGAAATCAACGCCGAGCATCGACCGGGTGGTCGTCTCGACCGACCATGACGGCATCGCCGCGGAGGCGATCCGGGCCGGCGCCGAGGTGTCCCACCGTCCCGCAGACATCGCCGGTGACTCCGCGACCAGTGAGTCGGCACTCATCTACACGCTGGCCAACCTCGGCGAGGAATTCGACACCACGGTCTTCATGCAGTGCACCTCCCCGTTCATCGATTCGGCCTCGATCGACAACGCGGTCGCCGCTGTTCGTGATGGTAAGGCCGACGTCGTGTTCTCCGCCGTTGAGGATCATTCGTTCCTGTGGCGCCTCGATGATGGCGAATCGGCAGTTGCCGTCGGGCACGAAGCCAGCTTCCGCCCTCGCCGTCAGGACCGGGCCAAGCACTACAACGAGACCGGCGCGTTCTACGTCATGCGCACCGACGGCCTCCTCGAGAATGAACACCGCTTCTTCGGTCGCGTCACGATCGAAGAGGTTCCGCCCGAGCACGCCCGTGAAATCGACGACATGTCTGACCTGTCACTGGTCCGCGCGATCGCCTCGACTCAGGAGACCGCGCAGGTCATCGACGTCGATGCCCTCGTCACCGACTTCGACGGAGTCCACACCGACGACGGCGCCTACGTCGACGAGGACGGCAACGAACAGGTCCGCGTCCACCGCGGCGACGGCATGGGCGTCTCACGCCTCGTGAAGTCAGGGATGCCTGTCATGATCCTGTCGAAGGAACGCAATCCAGTTGTCACCCGCAGGGCGGAGAAACTTCACGTGGATGTAACCCAGGGCGTCGACAATAAATCGAAGGTCCTGCAGTCATGGATCGATGAGCAGTGCCTCGACGCGGGCCGAGTGGCCTACGTCGGAAACGACATCAACGACCTCGAAGCCTTCGACGTCGTCGGCTGGCCCATCGCAGTCGCGGACGCCCATCCCAAGGTGCTCGCAGCGGCTCGGGTGGTCCTCGATCGGCCCGGCGGAAAGGGAGCGGTCCGCGAAGTCTGCGACCTCATCCCCGTACCCGACCAGGCGGCGCAGGACCTGCCGACGCGAGGACTGACATCGGTGCCAGGCGCCGAGCAGTTCGGCTTCGAACCACACACCGCAGACGTACACGCCACAGACGCACACCAGACCAGCACTCACCGACCATCCAACCCGCAGCAACAGCCGTTGCTCACGAATCACGCAGAAGATCTGCGTACCAATCGAAAGCAGGTTTCATGACTGATCAACTCGCCCCAGTGGCCTTCGGCAACCACCTCGTCGGCCCGAATCAGCCCGTGTACATGATCGGCGAAATCGGCATCAACCACAACGGCGACGTCGAGATCGCGAAGCAGCTCATGGATGTCGCCGTCACCGCCGGCGCCCAGGCCGTGAAGTTCCAGAAGCGCAACCCCGATGTGGCTGTGCCCGAACACCAGAAGTCGAAGATGCGCTCCACCCCGTGGGGCGAGATGACCTACCTCGACTACAAGTGGCGCGTCGAGTTCGGCCAGGAAGAATACGCCGAGATCGACCGCTACGCCAAGGAAGTCGGTCTGCAGTGGTTCGCCTCCCCCTGGGACACTGACTCCGTGGACTTCCTCGAGAACAAGTTCGACGCCGTGACCTACAAGGTCGCATCGGCATCGCTGACGGACTTCGAACTCCTCCGGGCCATCGCCGCCACCGGCAAGCCCGTCCTGTGCTCCTCGGGCATGTCCGACTGGGCGACACTCGATGCCGCCGTCGAGGTCTTCGATCGCGACAAGCTCATCCTCATGCACGCCACCTCGACCTACCCGCTGCCTCCCGAAGAGGTCAACCTCAAGGCCATCCCCGCCATGCGTGAGCGCTACGGCGTGCCCGTGGGCTACTCCGGCCACGAGCTGGGCCTCGAGATCTCCTTCGCCGCCGCAGCACTGGGTGCAGTGACCATCGAACGCCACATCACCCTGGACTCCTCGATGTGGGGCTCCGACCAGTCCGCGTCAATGGAACCACGCGAATTCACCTCACTCGTCAAGGGTGTGCGTGTCCTCGAAACCGCCTTCGGTGACGGCGAGAAGCGCGTCATGCCAGGCGAAGAGTCGAAGATCAATTCGCTGCGCAAGGTCAGCGTCTGATCTGATCTGATCGCAGGCTGAACTGATCAGCTGATCACGGCCCCATCACCTCGCCGAGGTGGTGGGGCCGTTGTCATGTTCCCTCGCCGAGGTGGTGGGAGCGTTCCGAGATCGCTGTGCCGCTCCGAGGTTACTGTGCGGCTCCGGGTGGCTTTTTACTCTTCAGCGCTTGAACGTCCGCCTGATTCTCCGAGCTCTCCACACCAGCCCCTGCGACGTCTTGACCTTCACTTCGGTTTTGGCCGTATAGTCGTTGACTGCCCCAAGCCGGATCTCGGAATCGGCGAGTTGCTTCCGCAGTCCGGCGGCAGCGAGGGCGTGGCGGTTCCTCACCGCAGTCTGAGCGGCGAGTTCTGTGGGCTGGGCATCGAGCTTCGCAGACTGTCGCTCAAGCTGACTTTCCTTGAGCTTAAGCTTCATTCGAAGGTTCTCGCGTTCCGTTTCGAGATCTGTGCGCGACTTATCGCAGCAGTCGAGTTTCTGCTTGTGCTGGCGGCGTACTTTCGTGAACTCTCGCATCTGAGCGGTACTGAACTCCTCAGCCTCGGACACTACCCAAAGGTGGAAATACTCGGCGCGGATATGTGCGCGTAGACCTTCTTGCGCCATAGTCTCCGCTGGGGCACTGACCTCGCCGCTGTCGAGATAAGCAACAAAATCCTCCTCTCAGGTCGATCAAAACACACCTCCAAAATAGCAACGCAACATGATACTCTCTACAGTGTCCCGTGTACGTATTTACGATCGCCATTGCACAATAACCCAACGAATGATGAGAACAATGAAGCTTAGGTCGCCAGGCATAGTTGCCCTCACTGCAATATCCGCATCGCTTATCGTAAGTCCAACAGGTGTCGCGCAAGCCAACGAGCTGGTCGAAGAATATTCAGTTACAGAACAGACGCAAGGACTCGAATCAACCCTGACTATCAAATTCGCTAAGCCATTACCACGACAATCTGCAAAGTCTCAGGTGGAAAGCTTAGTGGATAGTGCCGAACCAAATGTTGCGCCGACGCACGACTCGAGCAGGACGACCACACAAGCATCAAAATCGAAAATATTCAAATTAAAATGCAGCACACCATTTGGTCAAATTGATTCAAATGGTCACATTGAAATGCAGCACAAATGCGGAAGCAACAAAACGCCATGGGGATTTTGGATCAATGAAAACCTCCAGAAACGAATTACAGGGAAAGTAAAGGAACGCGGCATGGATTCTACAGTTGCTGGTAAAAGACAAGGCCGCCAATCGGATCATAAAGTGGATAAGAACTACCATTTCCATGGCACATTCACCGCGAAAGACAATCAAACAATTAATTATAGCGATAAATTCTCCTTCCCAGTCGGCCTCGACATTGGTACCATGAAAATTGCCGGAAAAGTTAAGTTCACGAGCTAGACATGGAAATCCCGGAACCAAATCAGTGGAATATAGACCGGATAGACGAGATCGTATTTCCAGCGTTGCACCGTCTACTAGAAGATGGAGAGCTTGACAGAGTCTCAATCGAGTCCGATGGCCCCAACTTACGCATGTTATGGGCACGGCTCTGCGTTCGCGGTGAGAGGATTCGAGTACTCGTTTCGGACTCGGACGTCACTGAATCGTTAGAAGAGGCCAAACAGCGGTTCTTCGAACAACTCCAATCCGAAATAGCCGAAACTTCATTCGCGTGGGGAGAGCTTCGCGAATAGCCAATCAAAGGTCCTCGACCTCAGGTGCCTCGGCAATCAGCTCTCTTCAGCGTTTGAATGCGCGCTTGATTCGCCGAGCTCTCCACGTCAGCCCATGTACCGTCTTCTCGAATAAGACCTTCGCTTCGGCGGTGGCTGTACGGTCGTTGACCGATCTGAGTTGGGCCTCGGATTCGTGGAGCTGCTTCCGCACTCCGACAACATCCTCGGCGTGGCGGTCCCTCTCCGCAGTCTGAGCGGCGAGTTCCGTGGTTCGGGCTTCAAGCTCTGCAGACTGTCGCTCGAGCTGAGTTTCCTGGTGCTTGAGCTTCGTTCGAAGGTTCTCGCGTTCCGTTTCGAGGACCTTGCTGTGCGTGGCAGCGTCTTCGAGTTTCTTCTTGTGCTCGCGACGGACTCTTGTGAGCTCTCGCGTCTGTGCGGCACTGAATTCCTCAGCCTCAGCCACTGCCGCGAGGTGGAATTCTTCGGCTCGGATGTCGGCAGAGGTGCGCAGTCTCTCGGGACCAGCTGACTGCCCCGCATCCGTTCCCGTCGCGACGGAGCTCGTCCCAGGCCGCAGCAGATCGTGGATCACTGCATGGTTGTTTCGAGTGATGTCGTGGAAGTCCTGTCGAGTCGACATCAAGTCGTCCTGCAGGGCGTTGCCCTGAGCGTAGGCCTGCTCGATCGTATCGACGATCCGCTCGGCCAGAGCGTGAGTTCGCTGAGCCACATCCCCGGCGCCGGGACCGGAGGCGTCGGCACCTATGCAGCCTGCGCCACCGACCTCCGGAGTCGCACTCTCCGATGCCATCCCCTCAGGCCCTACCGGCACCACAAATTCGGGATGCCCGATGTCCTCGGCGAAGTAGCCGAGCTTGGCATGCAGGTCCAAGGAGATCGGGATCGAACCGATGCCGAAGGGGATCATCTGTGCGTGGCCGCGACCACCGAGCACATAAGGAATGGAGGCGAACAGGTCGAAGCCGGCGAAGAAGCCGACATCGGAGCCATGCAGGCTGACTTCCTTGACCTCGGGCACCTCGGCGACCAACTGACGCGACACCTCGGCGTCATCGGGATGAAAGGGAACACTGAGGATGGTCCACCCTCTGGCTACGAGCATGCGGGCGGCATCGATCGTGGCCCGGTGGATCACCTCGGCGTCATAGCCTGCGGCCTGCTGCCGTGGGTGGACGAGCATCTGGATCGCCAAGACCTTCTGTCTCGGATCGGGGCGACGGCCGATCAACGGCTCATAGAGCAGACCCGCGATGGTCGTCGGACACGGTTGGAAGCGGATCGCATCCGAAGGAGAGATCGGCCCCACCCGGGATTCCGACGCTTGGCCCGCGGCCAGTAACTGATTCGGCAGTTGCCGATCGTCAGTGCCGTCCTCACCGAGGAACTGAGACATCGTGCGCATGCTGCCGGTGTTGCGCAGACCGAAGAACACGGACTGGTCGAGGAGCTGGCCGACATGGGAGCACATGAGTTCGTCGAACTCGGGCTGGCCGGGGAACCGATTGTCACCGAGGGCATAGATGATGAGCGGGACCTCGACGGCGGCGAGCGCCTCGGCGGAGATCTTCCACTGCCACCCCGAGAGACGATTCGGGTTCGTGTCCTGTAAAAACAATCCGCCACCGCCGATGACGACAGCATCGGCCCCTGAATTGATGCGCTGCACGAGGGCCATGTCTACTTCGCGTCGCAGGGCCGCCGCCGATGTGAAGTCCACTTCAGCACCTGACCTGCCCAAGCCGCTGCCCGACTGACCCGAGGTGGCCGAACCACCGGACCCCAGCACTCGGAAGGTGTCCCTGACCACGGGGAACAGGGCCTTGTCGCCGTAGTTTCCCCAGGTCGGGATGTCGAAGTGGAAGAGCTTCAGATCCGGCATTGCACAAGGCTATGGGCGGTGAGCGAACAGTGGGTGAACTTCACCTGTCCAGGGCGTCAACCTCGGCGCAACCTACCGTTCGCTTAGGAATTTTAGGATCAACCGAATGCAGAAGGCCCAGCCCGTAAGAGCAGAAGCCACAACCTGTAAGACAAGACCGCCCCGAAGACCGCCCCTGCGAAAGGACCCAATGACCACCCCAGTCGTCAGCGTCATCATCGCCGCGAAGAACGCCGAGGAAACGATCGGCGGGAGCCTGCAGAGCCTGGTCAGCCAGCGCTTCGGACGTGACGAATTGGAAGTCATCGTCGTCAACGACGGGTCCACCGATGACACCGCGGAAGTCATTGCCGAATTCGGCGACCGGCTCAACCTCGTGACCATCCACAACGTGGAGTCACGCGGCGTCTCCACAGCACGCAACACCGCACTGGAGGCCGCTACGGGTAGAACGATCACCTACCTCGACGGTGATGACTGGTACGCACCGGGCCATCTGCGGTCCCTGACGGACTCGATCACCGGCCTGGGCGTGGACTTCGTCAAGACCAACTACCTCATCGTCAACGGATTCAACCGCAAACTGCGCAACGCTCCCTGCTTCACCCACAACAGAGCACTCAACCCGCGGGACTTCATCCTCCCCCACGACGCTTCGGCGATGGTCGACTTCCCCGAGTGCTGGACCGGCATCTACTCCCGGTCCATGGCCCAGCGCGGCCTGCTCGAGTTCAACCCGGAACTGCGCACCTGCGAGGACCGCCCCTGGACGTGGCGCCACCACCTCGAGACCGGCAGCTTCGCCGTCGTCGACACCGCAGGCCTGTGCTATCGCAAGGGCAGCGCCACCTCGTTGACGGCGATCTTCGACGAACGCCAATTGGACTTCATCCCCGCCTTCCGCTCCGTGTTCGCAATGCTCGAGGAGAAGCCGGAGCTCCGTCGCTTCGAACGCAAGGCCGTGCGCAATTTCCTCTCCATCCTCTACTTCCAGATCCACAACCGCGGCTCCTCAATGAACCACGAGGTCAGGTCGAAGCTCAACCTCGGCGCGGTGAACACCTTGCAGGGCATCGACAACGACATCATCGACCAGGCTCTGCACAACTTCGGCGAGCACCGACTGCCCGTGATCGAGTCGATCGTCAGGAGGGCCCGCTGATGACCCAGATCATCCAGATCTCCACCCAGTACCAGCTCGCGAACATCGTGGCCCTGATCCGCGCCGGGCGCCTCGGTGAGGCCAAGGAGCGGCGGATCCTCGTCATCGCCAACAACTCCTTCGCCCCCGAGCTGACGCCGGCCGCCGATGACATGCCCGGCTCGGCCGGTCTGCTGACCCACTTCGATCTCATCATCGACTGGAACGCCACCATCTGGCCCAACCATCCGAAGGCTTTCGGCATCTCCGGCGAACGTGCCCCGCTCATGCAGCGCTCGCTGCGCTCGGGATGGGCGATCGCCGATGATGAGCCCATCGATCTCATCGTCGAGTCCCTGCCCGGTCATCCGGCCGGTGTGCTCACCCAGATCTTCACCACGGCGAGGATCTCAGTGCACTCCGATGGGCTGATGAGCTACGGTCCCATCCGCAATCCGTTGTCCCTGCCGCAGTACCAGCGGCTCTCGACGATCTACTACACGGATCTCTTGCCAGGCATCACCCCACGTCAGCTGGCAGAGCACTCCCCCGATCGAGTGGTCCTGCCTGCCGCGGATCTGAAGTCGGTCATCGATGACATGGCCGCCGAGGTGGCTCCGGAGTTGGCGGCGGCGGATCTCGCCGATCCGATCCCCGACGCCGGAATGGTCCTGGGCCAGTACCTGGCTCAGATCGATCTCATCACCCCTGAGGAAGAGCTGGAGCTGCACCTGCAGATGATCGATGAGGTCAAAGCACGCGGGCTGTCCACTGTGATCTTCAAACCGCACCCCACCTCGGCGCGGACGACTATCGAACCGTTGCGCAAGCGCAGCCATGAGCTGAGATTGGAATTCGTCCTCGCCGACGTGCCGCTGCTGGCCGAGATCGTCATCGCCACCACCCGGCCACAGCTCGTCGTGTCCTGCTATTCGACGGGGCTCGCGACCGCACGGGCACTGTTCGGGACCGCCACGGCCGCCAGCGGCACCTCGATGATGCTGGAGGTCGTGGCCCCGTACCAGAACAGCAACCGTATCCCGCTGACCATCGTCGATGCCCTGCATACGGGCGGATATGTTCTGCCCGGTGACCTCGCCGAGGTGGCTGATCCACCCGCGAACGCGTCGTCCGGCACGCTGTCCGCCGGCACGCGCCCTGCCGGCACGAAGGACCTCGGGCCTCTCATCGATGCGGTCACCTATTGCATGCAGTCCGAGACGGCCTCCTACCTGCGCGGAAACGCGATCGACTTCCTCGAATCGGCCGTCGGCGGGGAGGACATGAAGTACTTCAAACGCAAGCGACTCTCGAAGCTGGATCTGCCCGGACAGTTGGAGATCTCCCCGCCTCGCAAGGGGCTCAGCTCGGCCAAGCGACGTCTGCGCACGCAGGCAAAGCGGGCTCAGCACACTCTGAAGAGCTACGGAATCTCCATCGACGGCCCGAAGCTCGTCCCGAAGGTGAAGTCGACACTGAGTTCGAAGCTGGGTGCAAAGCTGAAGTCGGAGCCGAACCGATGATGGCTGAGAAGGAACCTGCGGCGAAGGAACCCGCTGAGAACGACTCCGTTGAGATGGACTCGACGATAGAACAATCAGACAAGAAGAAGTCAGACCCGAAGAAAGACGAGGTCACCATGACTGTCACGAAGGATGCAGAAACTCCTGAACTGCGCAATGCCCTACAGAAGACACCGAAGGTTCGGCTGGCCTCGATCGCCTTCGTCGAGTCTCCTCTGCAGTTCCTGTCCGCGCTCGAGGCCCACGACCCGGCCGAGCACCTGCGGATTCGGGCCCGTGCCAATGCTAAGGGCATGACCTCGTTCCTCGACGCCTTCGACTCCGCTTGGCTGCCGAAGAACGTCTCCCTCGAACGAGTCGGGGCCAAACCGGGAGTCCTGCGTAAGCACAACTTCGATCGCATCTACATCGGTGATGCCTGTTCCGGACAGGTCCACAAAGCGATCGCGATGGCCTACCTGGAACGTCGCATGCCCGAGGTCGTCATCCTCGATGACGGTCTGGCCACCTATTCGACCATCGACATCCTCACTGCCAAGCGCGGGCCTCTGGTACGGCCGCGGCAGAAGCTCAAGGCCTCGCGAGCAATCATGGCCGCACACGTCGCGGACCGTCTGCGCGGCCTGGCTCCGGCCGGAAAGCTGCGCTGGCACACCGCACTGCCGGTGTCGAAGACCATGCGCAAGGCCTTCCTCAAATCAGGGGCGGAGATCACCCGCCACAAGTTCGAACACCTGCAGACTCTGCCCACCGGCGGCAGCCACCCCAGAGACAACCCGGTCATCGGCTCGGCACTCGTCGCCGACGGACTCATCCACGCAGACTCCTACCGCGCCTGGCTCGAATCGCTCATGGCCGAGGGTCCCATCACCTACTACCCCCACCGCCGCGAGACCGAGGAATTCCTCGCCGAGCTCGGCCGTGACGAGCGTGTGCGCATCAAGCACGTCGGTCTCCCGATCGAGCTGCGCCTGGTCAATCTGCCCCCGAACTCCACCATCCGCAGCCTGCCCAGCACCGCAGCGATCTCCCTGGCAACCCTGAACCCGGACGTGACGATCTCCGTCACCGAGATTCCATCGGAATGGTGGACCGGTGCCTCTGCCGATAGTCTGCGTAAGTCCCTCAACGCCCAATCGGTCAAGGCAGATGTCGACTCCTGAACCATCCCCACCGCAGGCGATCCGCATCGTCTCGGTCTCCGACTCCGAGTCCTACCTCAAATGGGCGACCCAGCTGCTGACTTCCTTGCCCGGCGTCGAGGCCCACGTCTACCTCATCGACAGCCCGATCCTGCCCACCCGTGAGCAGGTCACCCACGCCATCGCCGGTACCGCCTGGGCCGGACGCAACATCCCCGTCGTGACTCGCACCGACCTGGGCCGCATCATCACCGACCATCACGCCGACATCGTGCTCGGCGCAGCCACCGGACCGGTCGTCGCCCAGCTCTTCCTCACCGCCCACCTGCACGAGCACCGCCCGGCCCTGGTCTCGGGGCTGCCGGGAATGGGTCTGCCTGCTAGCAAAAAGGGCATGAATTATCGCCGGCTGATGGATGGGTTCATCGCCCATTCCTTCGCCGAGGTGGCCCAGTACACCGAGGTCAGTGCACTCACACAGGTGCCCTGCGATATCTATCTGGCCCGCCTGCCGATGCTGCGCTCGGCCGGGATCCCCCAGCTTGCCGCCTCTGCTGCCAGCTCCGACGCCGCGGACAGCACCGAGTCCAACACACGCGCCACGCTCCCCCAGACCCTCGTCTTCGCCCCACAGGCCAAGGTGCCCGAATCGCTGGGCGATCGCGAGGCGATCGTTCGTGCCCTCGCGAGTTTTGCCTCTCGTCACAGGGAATCGAGCGTGATCATCAAAATGCGCTCACGGCCCGGTGAGCATGAGACGCATCATGAGCTGCATTCGTACTACGACATTCTCGAGTCGCTGCGCGGTCAGGAGGTTCCTGGCGCCGATCTCATCGGCCTCGGCTATGGTCCACTCGATGAGTTCCTCGTCCCCGGAGCCGCGCTGGTGACCGTGTCTTCGACGGCGGCACTCGAGGCCTTCGACCGTGGCATCCCCACCCTGCTGATCTCCGATTTCGGTTTCGACCGCGACCTGCTCAACGAGGCGTTCACCGATTCCGGTGCCACCGGCACCCTCGCCGAGGTGGCCGCCGGGTCCATCGGCTTCCCCACCTCGGCGTGGTTGGCTCAGAATTACTTCCACTCCGACGACGGCAGGTTACTTCACCATCTGGAGCTGCTGGCCACACGTGCCCGAGCCGGCCAGCTGCCGAACCGGCGCGGTGCCGTGTGGAAGCAGAAGCGTCTGCTCATCCGCGCCGAACTGCGCACCATGGCACCCGCCCCAGTTGTGCGTGCCTACAGAAAACTGCGGTACGCGCACTGAATCTTCCGCTCTGGCTGGTCCCAGCCGTTCCTGGTCAATCGGGAACACTCCGGACCGGTGTATGCGCGGGACGCCTCTTGCTTTTGCAATGTTAGTGACTAACATTAAAGAATGGATCGCTGGACACGAACACATGATGCGCTGACGCAGGCGGCCTTAGAGCTGTTCGGCGAACACGGTTACGATGCAACCGGCACAGCTGAAATTGCGAAGCGGGCGAAGGTCAGCGAGATGACCCTGTTCCGCCACTTCCCTTCCAAAGAAGCACTGCTTCTGACGGACCCTTTTGACCCGTTGATCGCAGACGCGGTGCGAGCTCGCCCTGACTGCGAACCGGCGATGCACGCTCTGGCCGAGGGAATCCGAATGACCTGGGTCGAGCTCGACTCCGCAAGCCTGCGCGCACTGCATGCCCGCCTGCGGATCATTGCCGAAGCGAGCAGCCTTCGCGGGGCAGTTGAACACAACAGCATGGAGACCATCGCGGCGCTGCAGGCCGCACTGACTGATCGCGGCTATTCCGCGACCTCGTCCTACGTGGCATCGACTGCGATGATCTCCGGGCTGAGTGTCGCACTTCTGGAATGGGCGCGTTCAGAGATGACCAGTCTCGACGATGCGTTGGGCAGCGCCTTGGACACGCTGGGAGGCCGCTGAGATGCTCGAATTCGCCGATGTCGATTTTCAGTTCCGACGCGGATCAGGTGTTTCCGATCTGTCGTTTCATGTGGATCCAGGTGAAGTCGTGGCGGTGATCGGATTGAATGGGGCAGGAAAAACCACTCTCATGCGCCTCGCGCTCGGCATGCTTCGCCCCGATGCCGGATCGGTCCGTCTCTTCGGCGCGCTGATAGCAGACGCGTCCGCCGCCTCGTGGGCGCTGGTCGGTGCCTTGATCGAGGTCCCACTTGCCTACCCTGAACTCACGGTGGAAGAGAACTTGCGGATTTCCTGCCGGCTGCACGGAGGTGACCCGGCGAGGGTCGAGGCAGCTCTCGATACATGGAAGCTCACCTCGCTCGCAGGTCGTCGGTTTCGTCGCCTGTCGTTGGGCAACAGGCAGCGAACTGGCCTCGCCGCCGCACTGCAGCACCACCCTAAGATGATCGTGCTCGATGAGCCGAGCAACGCTTTAGACCCCGCGTCTGTGATCATGTTGCGCAAAGAACTGGCGCTGCGCGCGAAGCACGGTGCTGCGATTCTAGTCAGCAGTCATCATCTCGACGAGGTGGCCCGCGTCGCCGATCGAGTGCTGCTGATGAATCGAGGCCGCCTGCTTGGCCAGCTTGACACCACCGGCGCCGACCTCGAACGTGCATTCTTCGATCGCATTGCTGAAGACGACGAACGCTACGACCACATCGGCCAAGAACCCTGATGAACTCCGCGGTCCGCGTCGAGGCGCTCAAGCTGGTCCGGTCCCTGGTCGGAAGGACTGGAACCCTCGCGCTCGTCCTGGGCGTCGTCGCTCTGTTGGGCGGGATCACTGCCGGCATCGCGGGCGGCAACAGGCAACTGATTGAGCAAGCAGGGGCCGCCTCGACCCTGGATTGGGATGGCCTGCTGGCGGAAGCCGCGCAGGTCATCTCGGTTGCTTCCCTGCTGACTTTTGGGATCGTACTTGCCTGGATGTTCGGCCGCGAATTCGCCGAAGGCACCATCGTCGGCCTGTTCGCGCTCCCGGTCAGCCGCGCTCAGATCTCGCTGGCCAAATTCATGGTCTACCTGCTGTGGATGAGCCTGGCCAGCCTCGCTCTCGCGCTGAGCATCCTCGCACTGGGTGTCATCGTCGGCTACGGTGCCCCGAGCGCCGATGTCTGGGCTGGGCTCGCCCGACTCTGGGCACTGTCGGCGCTCATGGGGTGCGTCGCCGCCCCCACCGCGTGGATCGCCACTGTCACTCGCTCCTTGCTCGCTGGAGTTGCCAGCACGATCGCTCTTGTCGTGATCGCCCAGATCGGGGCGCTGGCGGGTGCAGGCGGGTGGATGCCTCTTGCCGCACCCGCGCTATGGGCGATGAGTAACGGAACTGGCATCACCCCGGTCCAACTTGTGCTGTCGATCTGCTTCGGTGCTGTCTTTGTCGCTGCGACCGCGATGAGTTGGGCCCGGCTGCAGCTGAACCGATGATTCCCGAGGCGACGACTGCTCGCGTTCGCACCCCGGCACCTGTGGAGCTCCGAAACCACGCTGCACGCGTAGGGGTATCGAAGCTCCGGAGTCGTCTCGAAGAAGGTAGCACAGCAGCAGCCTTCCACTCCGTCGCTAGGGACACAGGCGGGCAGCAGTGAGGTGGGTCAGTCGCGGTCGTCGGGGACGGTGCTGTGCTCGTCCATCTCAACGACCACCTCGGCGTCAGGCGCTGTTTCTTTGAACACCCATGTTCGGTAGGCGTAGAAGCGGAAGATCATGGCCAGGCCGATGCCGATGATGTTCGTCGAGATGTTGTAGGTCAGCTGATCGCGCATGTCGAGGAGGTACCAGGTCACGCCCAGTGGGATGACGGTGATGATCATTCCGGCCATGTTGACGGCGATGAAGAGCGAGATGCCACGCAGGTTCGAGCCGGTGGTCCGGTCCCCGTAGGTCCAGAGCCTGTTGCCCATCCACACGACGGCCATTGAGACGATGGTGGAGACGATCTTGGCCTTGATCGGGCTGCCCTCGAGGAGCGGAGAGATCGATCCCAATCCGTAAGCGAGAAGGTTGGAGAGTCCCACGTCGACGATGTATCCCAAACCACCGACAGTGAGAAACTTGAACGCTTCGGCTGCGAGGCGCCGCATACGGGCAGATAAAGACTCTTTCATTACAGTCATCGAGTCTAAACGGCCCGGTTTCGCACTCGCTGAATGCTCCCGATCGCGGCGTGCCCGGCGATCACGGGGTCTTCCCCGGCGCCGAGGACTTCGGGACCTCAGCTGGGTCCGATACAGCCAGCTCTTCCCTCGGCGCCGAAGCCTTCGTGACTGCCGGGACTCTTCGGGTCCGCCACATCGCCAAGGCGAACAGCGACGCCGTGGTCACGGCGAGCGCTGGCCAGAACGTGTACCGGAAATGGTTCGACGGGACGATGGGGAAATACCCGAACACATAGAACAGCGCCGAGGTGGCCAGCATCGTGATCTCGGGCCAGAAGGTTCGCTTCCCGGCCGGGACCTGGGACGAGTGTGATCCTCGCTGGGACGCAAGCGTCTGTCGCAGGGGCCCTTGCGACCGTCCTCGAGCTCGGTACCCGAAGGCCAAGAGAAGGCCGGCGAGAAGGGTCCAGAACCAAGGCTTGAACAGCATCGGGAAGGTGTCGAGTGCAAAGTCTTCGACATAGGGCTGGACGATGTAGTCGGCCTTGTCATTACCCTGTTCGAGGCCGACCTTCGCCGCGTCATAGTGCCAATCGGCCGGCCAGTATTCCACGGCCGAGGTGAAGAAGTAGAAGGAGAACACCGCCGCCCGGTACTCGACATAGCGAACGGGGTGGGTGATCACTTCGCTCAGCCACAGGCTCTTCAGTTCCTCTTGGTAGGCGATCGGTGAGAACGGCTCCCCTGTGGCGCCTTTGCCGTAGCAGTTCCAGTAGGCGTCCCAGATCTCGCCCTTCTTCAGGCATTTGTCGCGGGCCGTGCCGATCTTGTGCTTGAGCTCGGCCGGGGCATCCGAGGACTGCAGCTCGCTGTTGGGTACGGAGAACATGACGTCGTCGAGGAAGATCTGCGAGACCTGACCGGTGGCCTGCACGTCCTCCTGCGATCCGATTGCCGCGTCCGTGGCTTTCAGGCCCGCGCCGAGGACAACGAGGACGAGCAGTGAGGCCACCGCTGTCGCCATCACTCGTCGCATGCCGGACGGTGCACCAAACCGTCCCGCAAACTTTGCGAAGCGGCGACTGCTGCGCACCCTCTTGACCAACAGATATCCGATATAGACAGCGATCGGCACAATGGCGAAGATGGCGTTCTTCCGCAGCCCGAACGCATAGACGAGCAGCACCAGCGCGGGAATCCAGAGCAGCCAGGTCTTCGGGACGAAGCGGGTGATGATGAGGAGGACGACGGCCAGCAGTATGGCCACGGCCATCTGCGTGTCTTTCCACGTCGTCGTCATCTGCGACACGGCCCACGGTGTGGCCATGATCGCCGGCCCGCCCATCGACACCCACCGAGGTGCACCCCACCGGTGCACGATCACGCCGAGGCTCCAACAGGCCAGAACCAGAATCGCTACTTGGAGGACGAACAGGCTGCCTGCTTCCCCGGTGAAGCCGATGAGGACGCGCCACACAGCGCTCATGATCGGTGGGTGCCAGTCGGAGAACGGGATGTCGCCCGTGGCTTGGGCATACTGGTTGCCGATGTCGACATTGGCTCGCCCAGGCAAGAACAGTGCAATGAAGAACAGTGCAGGTACGAGAGTCAGCAGCGCGAGGAAGGCATCCCAGGCGAGCGCCGAGGCGAAGAAACCTCGCGGCTTCGTTGGTTTCGTTGGTGGCGGGTGTGTCGGTGCCGTCATGAGGCGAGCGAGGTCCTCGCTGCGGGCGACTGTCGGCGAGTCTGAAGCGGCAGATCAAGTTCCGAGGTGCCGGTTGCCGGCAGGCTGACTTCCGAGGCTCCCACCTCCGAGGCACCTATTTCAGAGGCTCCCGCCTCCGGCATGCTAACTGCAGGTAACCCCAGGTAGGCCAGTCGAGAGGTTTCGCGGCGGGCTCGGCGCAGACCATCGAGCGTCAGTCCCACACTGCCCAACAGGAACGCGAGCCCCATCAGAGCTGTGGCGAGGATGGCTGTGGGGAACCTGGGCACCAGACCGGTCTGCCAGAACTCCCACACCACGGGCAGGCCGAACAGCAGGGAGGCGAGCGCCAGGATCGTAGTGATGACTCCGTAGAACAGCCTCGGCCGCTCATGCCTGACCAAAGCGGAGATGAGTCCGAGGATGCGGAACCCATCCTTGAACGTCGAGAGCTTGGACTCACTGCCATCGGGGCGGTCGCGGAAGTCGATGGGCACCTCAGTGCTGGGCAGACGCAGCGACATCATGTGCACGGTCAGCTCCGTCTCGATCTCGAAGCGCTTGCTGATCGCCGGAAACGACTTCACGAACCGGCGAGAGAAGACCCGGTACCCGGAGAGCATGTCGGAGACCTGGGATTGGAACAGCCACCCGGTGAGCCGGTTGAACATCATGTTTCCGGCTTCATGCCCGGGCCGGTACGAGGTGGACTCCTGGTTGTCCTGGCGCACACCGAGCACATGATCATAGGGTCCGGAGACCAGGGTCTCGATCATCTCGGACAGGTGTGAAGCCTCGTAGGTGTCGTCGCCGTCGATCATCACGTAGATATCGGCGTCGATATCGGCGAAGGCTCGCCTGACGACGTTGCCTTTCCCCGGGGAATTCTCCTTACGAACGATCGCGCCCGCCTCGTCGGCTCTCTGCGATGTCCGGTCGCTGGAGCAGTTGTCGTAGACGTAGACGGTGATCCCCGGGACGGCGGCCTTGAGGTCGCGGACCACCGTCGCCACCGTGATCTCCTCGTTGTGGCAGGGTACGATCGCAGCGATCCTGGTGGTGTCCTCGAGCATGCGGTGTTCCCATCGTCGTCCTCGGCCCGACGCACTGCCGAAGCAGCAAGCGGCCATGACCCTTAGCTCCTCAGTGATACGGGCGCGAAGTGACGATGAGGTTACGAGAACGCGAACTGAGCCGAACCAACTCCTCGGCTTCGGGCAGAGTTCATGTTCCCGTTACCTCCTCCTTCCATCACGGTGTCACGCGGGCAGCTCTCCGCGAGGCCCCTTCACCGCGGGTGGCGCACTGCGAGGCCTCTTTCATCGCGGGAGGTTCCGAGTTGCGGACGATTCGTGCCGATTCACCGCGGAAAAGTCGACACGAATCGTCCGCAACTCGGCACGCGCCGCAATCAACTCCCCGCCCCGCCGAGGAAGTCCCATGCCGTTAACCTGAGGTGGGTGCCCAACACAAGGCGACTGTTCGCTTTGGAAGACATGGCAGAAATAGGCACGAGAGAGATCAGGGACAGGGAGAGACCATTGATTCCCAGGGGAACGGTCGGCAGGATCTTCTATTTCATCGTGTGCGGAATTTCCATCGCATTGCTGATTGGCTGCATCCTGATGACTCTTTGGTCCAGGCAGGCACAGGACGGGTGGATCACCATCGGGGCCGTGACCATGATGTCGTGGCTATTCTGCGGGCCCTTGATAGTCGTCCCTTTGGGTTGGTCATTAGGTCTCTACGCAGCTCGGACAAAATACCTTTAGGGTCTGTCTCCGCACCCTTGATGTACGAGGGCTCCGGCCGGTTCAGCCGGACTGCTTCCCCCTAGCGCGTGTCCTTGGTCACGAAACCCTGCTTTATGCGTCTTTTTATGACGCCTGCGCCTTGGGCGCGTCCACCGCCTTGGCAAGCTGAATCGTCGGCCCTACTGAAACGTAGGTTCGAGTTGCCCATCCCCTGCTCCACCCACACGAGGAGACGCCTGTGATCGAGCTGCGCGGTCTGCGTAAGGTGTTCGGAGACACCGTCGCCCTGGAAGAGATCGATCTGTCGGTCCCTGCCGGTGAAATCCACGGCATCGTCGGCCGTTCCGGTGCCGGCAAGTCCACACTCATCCGCTGCCTGACCGGGCTCGATTCCCCCAGCTCCGGCACTGTCTCCATCGACGGAACCGACATCTCCGACCAGTCCGGCTCGGGCCTGCGCGAGGCCCGCCGCAGCATCGGCATGGTCTTCCAGCACGTGAACCTCCTCGACTCCCGCACCGCTTTGAAGAACGTGGCCCACCCCTTGGAAATCGCGGGAGTCTCCAAGAAGGAACGTCTGGCCAAGGCACGCGAACTGCTCGAGATCGTCGGCCTCGGCGACCGTGCCGACAACTACCCTGCTCAGCTCTCCGGCGGACAGAAACAGCGCGTGGGCATTGCCCGGGCACTAGCCGCCGAACCCAAGGTTCTGCTGTGTGATGAGCCCACCTCGGCGCTGGATGCCTCTACGACGGACCAGATCCTGGGCCTCATCCGCTCACTGCGCGACCGCCTGGGCATCACCGTCCTCATCATCACCCACGAGATGTCCGTCATCCGCGAGATCTGCGACTCCGTGACGCTGCTCGCCGAAGGTCGGGTGGCCAAGACCGGCAAACTCGCCGAGGTGATCTCCGAGCCCGGCTCGACCCTGGCCAAGGATCTCGTCCCCCTTCCACCCATCGGTCTCGATGATCTGGATTCCGTCAAGGGTTCCGCAGGCACGTCGGCCAACCTTGTCGAGGTTGCGTTGGCCGGAACCAGCCTGCCGAAGGTCCTGACCAGCGCCCAGTCCGTGGGAGTCGGTGCCGAAGCGATCCTCGCCGGTGCCGTCGAAACCATCGAGGGCAAACAGGTCGGACGGATCCGCTTCACGGTCCGCTCTGCTGCCGCGTCGAAGGAGCTCATCACCGCCCTGGAAGCCGACGGAATCTATGCGGAGGAGGCAGCCTGATGAACGATCCGACATGGTTCGACAACCCGGCGATCACGCAGCAGATGCTGCCCGCCACCATCGAGACCCTGCTGATGACAGCTTGGTCGACAGGCCTCGCCGTCCTCATCGGCCTGCCGCTGGGAATCTGGCTGTTCACGACCTCGAAGGGCGGACTCAAGGCGCGTCCCGTGCTCTACCGAGTGCTGTCCTTCATCGTCGACGTCACCCGCTCGATTCCATTCATCATCCTCATCATCGCCCTCATTCCCTTCGCCCGCTTCGTCGTGGGTTCGGCCCTGGGGTGGCAGGCGACCGTGGTGTCGCTGACCATCGGCGCGATCCCCTTCTATGCCCGCCTGGTCGAGAACTCGCTGCGTGAGGTCTCGGAAGGCAAGGTCGAGGCGGCATTGATGATGGGGGCCTCGCACGGGCAGGTGGTCCGGCAGGTCTACGTCCCCGAGGCCAAACCGGGCCTGATCGGAGCCGCAACCGTCACCTCGGTGACTCTGGTGTCCTACACCGCCATGGCTGGTGCTGTGGGCGGCGGCGGACTCGGTGCCCTGGCGATCTCCTACGGCTACAACCGCTACCAGGCGGACACGATGATCGCCTGCATCATCGTGCTCGTGCTCATCGTCACGCTCATCCAATTCATCGGCGACCGCATCGCCCGCGCCGTCGACCATCGCTGAGCCTCAGCCACCACAACCCTCACCGCACTGACGCACTACTGAAACCAAGGAGAACCATGAAGACCAAGCTCATCGCCATCGCCGCGAGTGCGACCCTGCTGCTCTCAGGCTGCGGCCTCGTCGGCGGCGGAACCGACTCGGTCGGCGAGAAGGACGGCGACATCACCAAGCTCACGGTCGGTGCGACCCCGGTCCCACAGGGAGACATCCTGCGCTACGTGGACGACAACCTCGCCGAGGATGCCGGCCTCGACATCGAGATCACCGAGTACACGGATTACACCCTGCCGAACAAGGCTCTGTCCGACGGTGACATCGACGCCAACTACTTCCAGCACAAGCCCTACCTCGACTCCGAGGTCGAAGGCCAGGGCTACGAGCTCACCGCCTTCGACCCGATCAACCTCGAACCCTTCGCCCTGTTCTCCAAGAACATCAAGGACGTCAAGGATCTGCCCAAGAGCGCGAAGATCGGCATCAACAACGATCCTGCGAACCAGGGCCGTGCACTGAAGATGCTCGAAGAGGCCAAGGTCATCACCCTCAAGGACGGTGTCGACGCGGTCGACGCGAAACTCTCCGATGTCGAGGGCAACCCGAAGAAGGTGAAGTTCGTCGAGGCCGACGCCGCGCAGCTGGCTCGCACCCTCCAGGATGTCGATGCCTCGGTCATCAACGGAAACAACGCTCTGGAGGCCGGACTCAATCCGGCCAAGGACGGAATCGTCCTCGAAAAGGCTGAGGACAACCCCTACGGCAACTTCCTGGCCACGCGCACCGAGAACAAAGACGACGAGAACATCAAGAAGCTCGACGAGCTCCTCCACTCCCCCGAGGTGAAGAAGTTCATCGAGAAGAAGTGGTCCGACGGATCGGTCCTGCCCAGCTTCTGAACCGACACCATCCATCTGCGATAAGAGCAGTCGCTGGAATTAACGGTTGGCGCCTTCTCTTCGAAATCTCGACGATCTTCGAAGAGAAGGCGCCAACCGTTTAGCACATTTCCGAACGGTTCGGATCTGAAATGAGCGAATACAACCGGACAGGTGACTCGATCAGTGTTCACGTGCTGGGCGCGGACTCGCACAAGGCAGAAAGACCTCATCTGAGCGCGTCGTGCAGTGCCCGAGCGGCCGCCCCAAGAGCCGCCTCCGCGGCCGGCTGCACAGCGGCCGGATTTCTCGACTCGCTGAGGACGACGACAGCGATCGTCTGCCCATTGGCGTGCTCGACAACTCCGATCTCGTGCCGAAGGTGCAGCAGAGTCCCCGTCTTCGATGACCACCGAGCCGCATCGGACATGAGGTCGGGCGCCAAGCGGTGGCGCATGACGTTGCCTGCCATGAGCTCACGCAAGCGGGATGCAACCACGGGACTGATGCGATCGGGGCGCCACAGCTGAGCAAGAAGTTCTGTCAGCACGGAGGCTGTGGCAACATTCGCCTGCGCAGAGTCGAGTTGCCAGATCCGATGGCCTGCTCCTGCCGAGAGACCAGCGTGCGCAAGCTCGAAGGCCAAGTGAGCCTCCGGAGACGGAAGACTCTCCAGCGGTGTCCTCACGAGAGCATCGAGATGGTGCCTGACCTGGATCTCGCCGAAACCCAGGTCCGCGAGTTCACGTTGGACCAGCTCGATGGGCACGAGCTGGAGCAGGGCATCGGTGGCCGTGTTGTCGCTGAAGCACACCGAGAGCATGAGCAGGTCATCAACGGCAATCCGCGCAGGATGGCGAAAGCGACTCGCGCCCGTCGAACCCGCCGGCTTGAATCGACCAGGTTCAACGAGCACCTGATGATCAGCGTCCAGCTTCCCGCTGGCGATGCGGCTGAGCACTGCGAGGGCAATCGGAACTTTCACAACGGAGGCCAGCGGCAGGGAAACGTCGGATCCTACCGAGATCTCAGCCTGTGAGTCGAGGTCCCTGACCACGATCCGGGCCCGCAATCCGGCTGCCTCGAGCTGATCACCGACCTCCCTGACGAGGTGCGCTGCTCTCGTCATCTGGCCGCTCCTGCCGCCGTCTCACCTGACGCCGGCTCAGCCTCAGACGCACGGTTCGGAGTGCCGCCCAGGCAGTCTGCGATCTCCTCACCGAATTCCCCGAGCGCCGAGGCATCTTCTGCTGAGGTGGCCGAGAGCACATATCCTCGCTCCACAACGGGGTCGACCAGCGGGGACCAAGAGAGGCCGAGCTGCCTGGCTTCATCGATATGGCAGATCAGCAGATCACCGTCGGCGAGGACTCCAGCGACAGCTGCGGGATCAGAGGGCCCGACGACCACCTGGTAGGGAAGCAGACCGGCTTCTTCGGATGCTCTGCGGATACGACCTCGCACGTGCGGGACATCATCTTCATTGAGCAGCCTCAGCCTCCGACCGGCCAGCCTGGCTCCGCTTCCTGGAATCGGCGCGCGGGATCGTCGCAGATCGGCAACGCGCACAGCAGGCAAGCTCTCGGAACGGTGGGCGCACCCCAGCTGAACCGTCCATCTCCCCTCAGCCGCGGGAACGGATCGAAGCGCTGCTCGGACTCGTCGAGCAGTGAGGTCCTCGACTCTTCGTCCCGGCGGGCCGGGATGAAAGTCGATGCGCAGCCCCCGAGCATTCGCCGAGGCGGCCAGTACAGCGAGATTTCTGGTCGAGCACAAGTCGGGCACCGCCAGAGACACCGGCCGCAGCTTCGCCCGGTCGGCATCGAGCATCATCTCGTCGGCCAGCTCGACCAGTCGAGCGGCAGAGGACAGCATGTCCCGCCCGAACGGTGTGAGACTCACTCCTCGACCGGTCCGCTCGAACAGACGGGCTCCGAATTGTCTCTCAAGTCCGGCGATACGACGACTGGCCACCGGCTGTGGAACACCATCGGCCGCGGCTCCGAGTGTCATGCTGCCGAGTTCGCTGACCGCAGTGAATGTGCGGCAGGCTTCAACTAGGTCCATCACCTCATGGTATGCGTTTCTGATATGTATAAGAGAAAACTGATCTTCGACAGCATGAGAAGAGTGCAGAAGAGTGGTTTCCACCCGGCCAGACAGGGCTGAAGAGACTGACGAGAGATTGGATCAACCCGATGAATGTACGACCGTGGAGACTGCTGACTGCAACGACGCTGACCTGCGCGCTGGTCGCAGGCTGCTCACCTGCTGATGCGAAATCGGAACTGGGTACCCAGACACCGAGTCCGGACCGAACCAGCCAACAAAAGGTCAGCGGCGAACTCGAATCCCTTGAAGAGGATTTCAAAGCACGAATCGGAGTGAGCGCCGTCGACACGGGAAACGGTACAAGCTTCGACTACAGGTCCGATGAACGTTTCGGCTTCGCCTCAACTCTCAAGGTGTTCGCAGTTGCCGAGCTGTTGGCTCGCACCACGTCCGCTGACCTTGACGAACAGGTGACATGGACCCAGGCAGACGTCGACGAGGCCGGTTGGACTCCGGTGACGGAGAAGCACGTCGATACGGGACTCCCACTGAGGGACGTCGCCGAAAGCGCGCTGCGAGTCAGTGACAATGCAGCCATGAACATCGTGCTCGACGAAATCGGTGGACCTCAGGAACTCGACGCAGCACTCGAAGACGCCGGCGATCCGACCACCGAGGTCATCGACGAGGAACCGGAGCTCAACGACGTCGACCCCGACAGCTCCGATAACACCACGACCCCCAAGGCCTACACCGCTGACTTACAGGGGCTGCTCGACCCCGATCGCCTGCCCGAAGACGACCGTGAGGTGCTCCTCGAATGGATGTCGGACAATGAGACCGGCGATCCCCTCATCCGCGCCGGCGCACCGAAGGGATGGACGGTGAAGGACAAGTCGGGCCACTCGGATGGGATCCAGAACGACATCGCCGTCGTCTACCCTCCCAACGAGGATCCGATCATCATCACCTTACTCACACAGAGCGAGGACCCCGACTCCGAGGAAGGCCCGGCCCTTGTCGCGGCAGCAGCTGAGGCCGTCTTCGACTCCTTCGCCTGAGGGCAGCCTGAGCGTGGCGCACTGGGCGCAGAGATGACATGCTGCGAGTCGGCGCCGACCTGAGAGATCGGTAGAGTTGCCGGCATGACTGAATCTCTCACATTCTCCGATTCCATCCTCGTTGCGGCCGACCCGGCAACCGTCTACGCAACCGTTTCAGACGTGACTCGAACCGGCGAATGGTCACCGATATGCAGGGAGTGCTGGTGGGACGAGGGCGACGGTCCCCGGACCGGAGCCTGGTTCACCGGACGCAACGTCACCACGGACCGCGAGTGGCAGACCCGCAGCCAGGTCATCGTCGCCGATGAGGGACGTGCGTTCGGGTGGAGCGTGGGACCGGGACGGGTTCACTGGACATACAGCATGCAGGAAGCAGAAGGCGGCACACTGCTCACCGAATCGTGGGAGTTCCTACCGGAGGGTCAAGCCTTCTTCGGCGAGAAGTACCAGGACCAAGCCGCCGAGCAGATCGCCGAACGAACCGCGGCTGCGCGGACGGGCATCCCTGAGACTCTCAACGCAATCAAGCAGGTCATCGAAGCCCGCTAGAGCTTCATCGGTTCTGGACGCAGCCGGACATGAATGCTATTGAATGGACGAGGCGAGATCTTCACACCGATCTTCTCAACGGCGTTTCCAGGAGGCAGTTCATGGGCACAGGCATCGGGATCATCGGAGTCGGCGAGATCTCCTCGGCGATAGTGCAAGGTGCGTGCTCAAGCGATGACCACCCGGATTTCTTCCTCTCCCCTCGAAATGTCCAACGTTCGGCACAACTTGCCCGCGACTTCGACCGGGTCGAGGTCTGCACGAGCAATCAGGACGTCGTCGATCGCAGCGAACACATCATCCTGGCCGTGCTGCCTGAGCAGACTGAGGCGGTACTCTCCGAGCTCAGTATTCCGGCCGACCGCACCATCGTGAGCGCAATTGCCGGGATCTCAACCGATACCCTCGCCTCGCTTCTCCCGAAGAGTCCGAGCATCGTGCGCGTCATCCCGCTGCCGCCCGTGCGCGAACGCCGCGGTGTCACCCCGGTCTATCCTGGCCACTCGGAAGTCGAGAGGTTCTTCGATACTCTCGGCGGCACCGTTGTGGCAACGACCGAAGAACTTTTCAGCACCTTGTCGGCCACAACAGCCACGATGTCGTCCTACTATGCCTTTCTTCAGGGCATTGCCGACTGGCTCGTCGAACAAGGATGGGAGAGGGCAGCTGCCGAACGCATCGTTCGCGGCCAATTCGCCGGTTTGGGCAATACCCTCGCGACTGCCGACACCCCCTTCTCTGATCTGGTCAAGGGCCATGAAACCCTTGGCGGCCTCAACGAGATGCTCCACCGGGAGTGGATGGACGCGAACAACCACGCCGCACTCGCCCGATCACTTGATCGGATCTTCGCACGTGTAAGCGGAAGCGACTGACCAGAAGCCTGCCACGGCAGAATTGGCTAAAATCTCCCCTATGTCCCACCATTCTCCGATCACTGTGTCGATCACGCGCACCGTCCTGCCCGAGCACCATCGGCGGTTCAACGCCTGGGTGCAGGCGGGGCAGGAACTGGCACGCGAAAGACCCGGGTATCTGGGGTCCGGGTGGGTGAGGACAGCACCGGATTCGGACGAGTGGCATGTGCTCTACCGGTTCGCCGATGAGAAGTCGCTGCGGGCCTGGGATGTCTCCGAAGACCGTCGCTGGTGGATCGACAGTGCGGCCGAACTCGTCGAGACCACCCGGGTTGAGCATCGGACCGGAATCGAGGGATGGTTCGAATCTCGTGGAGAGGAGACTCTGACGATCCCTGAGACGGTCGTTCCCCCTCGATGGAAACAGGCGGTGAGTATCTTCCTCCCGTTCTTCCCGCTGAGCCTACTCTCGACGTTACTCCTCATGCCTCACCTCGAGAGCTGGCCGACGGCCCTCGCCGTCTTACTCAACATCTGCATTCTCACGCCGTTGATGACATACGTATTCCTGCCGGTGAGCACCCGTCTGCTGCGACCCTGGCTGCAAAAACCTCGCCGCTAGGCCAGAACATACCGCGCGGTCAGAACAGACCGATGATGTTCCCGTCCTCGTTGACGTCGATGGTCAGGGCTGACGGTTCCTTGGGCAGACCCGGCATCGTCATGATGTCACCGGCGATGACGACGACGAAGCCGGCACCTGCAGAGAGCCGCACATCCTTGACCTCGATGATGTGATCCTTCGGCGCCCCGCGCAGAGTGGCATCCGTGCTCAGTGAGTACTGGGTCTTGGCGATGCAGATGGGGGCATCGCCGTAGCCTTCGTCCGTGAACTGTTTGAGCTTGCGCGTGACCTTCGTCGGCAGATCCACGTCGGCGGCACCATAGATCCGCTGGGCGATCGTGCGGATCTTCTCTTCCAGCGGACGGTCGAGCTCGTATGAATACTGAGCCGCCCCTCGGTCTGAACGAGTTGCGGACGATCTGTGCTGACTTTTCCCTTGAGAATCAGCACGGATCGTCCGCGACTCCTCCTCGCCGCCCTGAGACTCGGAGCTCTGAGGCCCGGAGCTCTGAGGCCCGGAGCTCTGAGGCCCGGTGTCACTGATTTCAGCGTCTCCGGCGGCAACACCGCCAACGAACACCGACCCGTCAGCAACGGCAGCACCGGCATTCCCGGCTCCACCGGCAGCCTCAACGACCGCCTCGGCGAGCGCCAGCGCACCCTTGCCACCATCGGCCCAGTGGGTCGACTCGACGGCAGCGATTCCCCGAGACCGCAGGTGCTGGATCGCGGCTGCCATCTCCTCGTCGGTGTCGGTGGGGAACCGGTTGAAGCACACGACCGGGGTGATCCCGTAGATGTTGAGAAGATTGCCGCAGTGGTGTTCGAGATTGTTCATTCCACCGATCACAGCGTCGATGTTCGGCGTCTGCACGTCTTTGACCTCGACGCCGCCGTGATACTTCAGCGCCCGCAGGGTCGCCACAACAACCACGGCAGAGGGCCAGATGCCGGCAGCGCGGCACTTGATGTCGAGGAACTTCTCGGCCCCCAGGTCGGCACCGAATCCGGCCTCGGTCACCGTCCAATCACCCAAGGTCATTGCGGCCTTCGTCGCGAGCAGGCTGTTGCAGCCGTGGGCGATGTTGGCGAAGGGTCCGCCGTGGATGAACGCCGGCGAATGTTCGAGGGACTGCACAAGGTTGGGCGCGAGCGCATTGCGCAGCAGCGCCGTCATCGCGCCTGCGCCACCGATGTCGGCGACCGTGATCGGTGTCCGTGATCGGCTGTGGGCGAGGACGATGCGTCCCAGTCGCTCCTTGAGGTCGGTCAACGAGGTGGACAGGCAGAAGACCGCCATGACCTCACTGGCGACGACGATGTCGAAGGCATCCTCGCGGGGCACTCCCCCGTTGATGCCGCCGAGTCCCACGACGACGCCGCGCAGCTCCCGGTCGTTGAGGTCGACGACGCGGCGAATGTGGACCCGCCTGACGTCGACATCGAGTTCGTTGCCGTGATGGATGTGGTTATCCAGCATGGTCACGGCGAGGTTGTTCGCCGCAGCAATGGCCGCGAAGTCACCGGTGAAATGGAGGTTGATGTCCTCCATCGGCACGACCTGGGCGTATCCGCCGCCGGCAGCGCCGCCCTTCATCCCGAAGACCGGACCCATGCTGGGCTCGCGCAGGGCCAGGATGGCTTTGCCGACTTCCGGCTTCGAGCGTGCCAGCTCATTGAGCCCGTCGGCCAGACCGATGCTCGTAGTGGTCTTACCTTCGCCCGCTGGGGTCGGGCTCATGGCCGTGACGAGGATGAGCTTGCCGTCGGTGTTGGATTCGGCGGCCCGGTTGAGAACGTCGATGGGGACCTTGGCTGTGGTCCATCCGTGGGGGATGATTTCCTCTTGAGCCAGGCCCAGTCCAGCGGCGACATCGACGATGGGATCGAGCTCGGCGTTGAGCGCAATATCGAGATCTATGGTCATAGTGCCATCATGCCGCTTCTGCGCTGGTTTGTGACCACCTCAACGAGAATGAATTCGCACGAGGTGCACCCAGTTCCGCTCACTGCAACAAACTGTTTTCGCGAAATGTAACGCATTCATCTACCGGGGCAGCTCAACGTGAACCACGTTTCTGACATAGGGTCGTTTGATTCAGCTTTGGCTAAGGGCCTAACAGCGAAAAAGGGATGACTGCCACACCGTCGCGTCGCAGGTAGGCTTCTTCGCCAGTCGTGATCACAACTCTCCCGGCCAGACGCTCGCCGATCTGGCCCTTGAGCCAATTGAGGTGGCGCACATCTTTGTCGCCGACGGTTGCAGCAAGTTTCACTTCAATCGCGACAACTTGCCGGTCCTCACCTTCGACGATGAGGTCGATCTCGCGCTGTGTATCGCGTGTGCGCAGATGCCCAACTTGAGCGTCAGCAGCGCTCGCATAAACTCTCACACTCTGTGTAACCAGTGATTCGAAGAGTGAACCGAGCCACGTACCTGTCGACGCAGATACCATTTGACCTTCTCCGTTAAGGAGTCCGTCGTTGCCGACCCCAACAAGTCGAGCCGCAATCGCTGGATCGACGAGTTGGTACTTGGGAGTCTTAGTCAATCGTTTCAAAGGATTGAATGTCGGGATCCAGGCAGGCAGCGGGTCAAGAACGAATAGCCTCTGCAGATGATCTCGATATGAGTTGACCGTAGTTCGCGAAGGCTTATCCGGTTCTCCGGCAGTGGCCGCATTCAATATTTCTGTGTAATTGGCGTCGTTCGACGTGGCCGCCCCGTATGCTGCCATCCAGGCGCGTAGAGTTTCTGGGCGTCTGACCTGCATCCCGTTCTCCGGAAGTTCTTCCTCAACGATTCTCGATACATAGCTATCAAGCTGAATTCGTCGCGCTCGCTCAGGCAACGCCCGAATTCCTGGAAACCCAGACTTGAGAATTTCGTCGGTATATTGCGCTAATCTGACGGATGAATGCCCCTTGATGTCTGGTTCTTTCCCACGCAGCAGCTTCGCCAATGAGACCGTGGGTGCACAAATTTCTCGCTCATAGAACGACAACGGTCGCATAGTCATACTGACGATCCGACCCGCACCAGAGTGCATCCGCAGTCCGGGAGCCACCTCTGCAGAACCAGCGAGGAGGAATCTCCCTCCATGCGGGTCATTGTCGACTGCTGTTCGGACACGTTCCCAGGCTTCGGGGACCAGCTGCCATTCATCGATGAGCACTGGCTCTGGGACTTCCGTGACACGGTCATGATCTGCCATAACCGATTCCCGCTGCGACGTCCTGTTCAGAGAGAGGACATAGTTTGAATGTACCTTCAGACCAATAGCCAATTGTTCATTTCGCGAGGTTTCAACTGGTCAAATCGCGGTAATCCCGCGCCCCGCTACTTGCCCTCCGGCAGCATCCCCGCGGCCTCAACCGCACTGCGCACGATCTCATCGAGATCGAATTCGGCCTTCCAGCTCAGCAGTGCACCTATGCGGGAGACGTCGGCGACGAGTGCGGGCGGGTCACCGGCGCGACGCTCGCCCATTTCGGGCACGATCTCACGTCCGGTCGCCTCGGCGATGGCGTCGATGACTTCCTTCACCGAGGCTCCGGTTCCGGTGCCCACGTTGAACACCGTCTCCGAGGTGGCACCGGACTTCATGTAGTCCAGCGCGGCAATGTGCGCCTCGGCGAGGTCCTTGACGTGGACGTAGTCGCGGATGCATGTGCCGTCGGCGGTGTCGTAGTCATCGCCGAATATGATGGGGGCCTTGCCGGCGGCGATGCGCCCGAGCACGATCGGGATGAGGTTCATGACGGCGGTGTCGGCGAGCTCGGGCCAGCCGGCTCCGGCGACGTTGAAGTAGCGCAGCTTCACAGCGTTGAACTTCTTACCCTGCATGTTCGCCGAGGTGATCGCATTGTCGATCATCCATTCGCCGATGAGCTTCGTCTGGCCATACGGGTTGATCGGTCTGCAGTCGAGGTCCTCACCGACCATCTCGACATCGGGCATTCCATAGGTGGCGGCCGAGGAGGAGAAGACAAGGGAATCGATGCCGGTGCGACCTGCAGCGGCGAGGACATTGGTCAGTCCGCCGATGTTCTGGCGGTAGTACATAACGGGCTCTTCAACCGACTCCCCTACCTGCTTCTTCGCGGCGAAGTGGATGATCGAATCCACCGAGTGCTCTTCGATTGCGGCGACGAGCCGGTCCTCGGCATCGGCGGCGGCCAGGTCGAGGCTGACGATCGGCAGGCCGGTGACTCGGCTTTCAATCCCGGTGGAGAGGTCGTCGACGACGAGGACGTCATCGCCGCGCTCGGACAGCAGCCGCACTACGTGGGAGCCGATGTATCCTGCCCCTCCGGTTACCAGAACACTCATCTGCCGGTCTCTCTTTCACTAGCTCTCTGACAGCGATCGATGCGCTGCGTCGTATCCACTTCAGCATGGTTGGCCCACGCATGGTTTAGCCACCTCAGAATACGTGACCGGCAAGGTTTCGGCAGACATCAAACCGCACTGAGTGACCAGTGTGGACTTGCCCCGAAGTCAAGACAGGCGGGCCCCAACCCTCTGTTCAAAAACCACCATCACTGCGAGAGTGAGAATGTCGGCGATCCACCCGCCCCCTGACCCGTGGAGGACACCATGGACGAAAGCACCTGTTGCGATGCACCTTCTCCTCATCTCTGACCCCGGCCCGCCGAGCCGTCGGGTCGCGGCGATCAAGGACGAGCTCGAAGAGCTGCTGGCGCAGAACTTCGACGCAGACGTCCACGTCGACACGTGTTCGCAGTTCATCAAGGTGCAGGCAGACCATCAGTTGGAGATGTCGACCATCGACTCGGTCGTGAGCGAGTATCCCAGTGCTGACTTAGTCATCATGCTCACAGACATTCCCCGGCACACCCAGGACAAGCCGCTCATCGCCGAGGTTCTGCCGGACAGAAAGGTCGCTGTGGTCTCGTGCCCGACCCTTGGCGCAGTGACGTCCAAACGCCGCCTGCTCAAGATCTTCATGAGCTGCGTCAATCAGCTGCTGCCCGACGGCCATACAGCTCCGAGGCACAGCCTGCCGAGGTGGGGGCAGTGGTCGAGTCGAACCGATTCTGGTCGCCGCACCCTGCATGCTCACACCTTCACCGGCGGCCCCCGGCTCGTCCTCGGCATGACGATGACCAACGAACCCCTGCGCATGGCGCGCAAACTCTCCCGCGCCCTGGCTGCAGCCTCGGCGACCGGTGCCTTCGGCATCTTCTACAGTTCGATCTGGCAGATGTCGCATCACCTGTCGACCCTCCGGCTGATTTCCATCGGCCTCATCGCGATCGCTGTGATGGTCGGCTGGCTGCTGACCGTCAACGGCCTCTGGGACAGACCGGTCAGGGGTCGTCGAGCTCAGGTCGTCTTCTACTACAACCTGTCCACCGTCCTGACCCTGATCATCTGTGTGGGTGCGCTCTACGTTCTGCTGGTTGCGGGCATTCTGGTGGGCAGTCTCATCGTCATCGACCCCGACTTCATGGCCCAGATCATCGATCGCCCGGAGGCGAAGTTCACCAACTATCTGGACATCGCCTGGCTCAGTGCCGCGATGGGCGTCGTCGCCGGCGCGCTCGGATCGACCTTCGACAGTGATGTCGACGTGAAGAACATGACCCATGCTCAGCGCCTGCGCTCACGCGTCTACGTAGCGGAGGAAGGCTGACAGAGTCAGTCGGCTAGCGCAGTGGCAGCGTCATAGCGCAGGATCGCCGCTATTCCGTCTGCAACGTCTCCGTCGATGAGGCCGACGTCTGCTGAGGAGAGAACAGCGTCAGCCAGAATCGCTCCCTCACCGTCAGCACCGACATCGTAGTTGAGGAGCACGGTCGCCACGGCCCCGCGCTGGGCGGCCTGAGAGACCTTGTCCGCTCCTTCCACCGCAAGGTCATGCGCCTTGCTGTAGGAGAGGTTCTCTGTGTGCTCGGTCTGTTTCGCCTGGACCCGGTCAGAGGCCAGCGATTTCAGGGCGTCGTAGAGCGCTTCTTCAGCAGCGTCATCATCCGTGCCTCCCTGATCGGTTTCCTCGAGGAGTTCGGTGACTCGGGTCGACAGCTCGGCCTTCACTGCGGTGCGGCCCTGGACTTCGCCGGCCACGACCACAAGGTCAGGTTCACGGGCGCGAACAATCTCATCGACGTGGTCAGCGACTGCGCGAGCGTTGTCTTTGACGATTTCATCGGCCCGCCGTCGAATCTGGTTGTGCGACAACGCGCCCTGACGTGGTGCGTGAATGTCCTCATCGTTGTCGCCGCTGATGAGTGACTCATCCTGCTGCTTCGCCTCATGCTGAGGGGATGCTCGCAGCTCACGGATGGTCGCACCCTCCTGATTGGCGATGACGAGGACCATGTCGACCAGGCGGCATCCTTCACGGACAAAGGCACCCAGCTCGGGAACCTCCCCGTAATGTGCAGCGTCACCGGTGCCGAGCGCAACATCCCAGTGTTCGTCGAGGACGACTCCGGCTGCATTCGCAACGACGGTTCGTCCATCGGTCTGAACTTCAGTGATGTCTTCGACGATCAATGTGCCATCGAGGTGTCTGAGGATCTCATCTGCCGCGCCGGCGTTCGCGAGGTTCTCACGGAGTTCGTCCCACCTCAGCCGCACCTGCTTCTCAGCATCGGCAGCCGGAGAACGTCCTTCCAGATACACGGTGGCAAAGGGACCCTGATTGTCATATACGGTGCGTAGATTTTCGAGGTTCATCATCAGCTCCTCATCTGTTCTCGTCGACGTCTGCCGACGATCGCGGGAAGTGCTCGTGGGAAGTTCAAAGACGACCGGGTGCTCGGCGAGCATACGCGACGGTCACTCCAGCCGACTCACGGTGACTCAATCAGCTCCATTCGCCGTCGGTGCCACGTATTCGTGCGATCAACCCCAGACTTACACCTATCCCAGTGCTTGTAAACACCCTCGTGGCGGCTGACCCCTCTTATGGGAACCTGCCTTCTGCGTTATTGTCGAATAAGAACAAGGGAAGCGATCAGCATCCGCCGGAAGCACCTTGGCTACGTCCCCCGCTGCGCAGTCTGAGATGGGTCGATCATTTCCTTGCCTCTCTCCAGGACTGCGGTTTCTCGGATTCAGCTGCCGTCGATGTGCACAAGGCATTCACGAGCTTCCTCCTCGGCACACTTCTGCTTCGAGTCGCTGCCTTAGGAGCGGCCATCAGCCCTGAGGACGCACCGACGGTCGAGGAGACCTCGCTCGACAAGTATCCAACCCTCCAAAGGCTGCGGAATGAACCTGCCGAAGACCACCCTCAACGCGAATTCGACGATGGTATTGACAGTCTGATCGAACGAATACGCACCACCCTGCAGTCTTAGGTCGAAGTCTCCTCTGACACGGTGGTCCGACTGCCCGGCGGCAGATTCATAGCGGGATCATCGAGGAATTTCAGCGCAATAGGGCATGTGACAGTCACCTTCATATGGCGATTGCGCACATCCGTCAGCGATCTGGTCATGAGTTCCTTGCAGTGATGTGCTGTGTCAGGGTCTCTATAGCTTCGCAATAGATGAACATGACCTCCTTCTCGTCGATCGTATAGTGCAGCGATGCCACAAGTTTTCCCGGAAGATTGAGATCGAACTTCGAGGCTTGGTCGGCCTAGGGATTTCGGACAGTGTGCCCTCTTGAACTGAGGGCATTTCTCAAAGAGAGATCCGGGAATATGACCGCAGCACGACGACGGTTCAGTCAAGAGTTCAAGGACGAGTTGTGTCAGGAGGTGATCTCGACCTCGAAGCCGATTAAGAGCGTCGCAGAGACCCAAGGTGTCTGCGCGGAGGCTGCCGCGGACATATAACCTACATTCACACCTGGCAGGGCTTCGTCTATCTCGCCACTGTCATCGACTGCTCGCCTAGATATACGTTCCTCGTTGGGCAGGACCGCCGTGTGCTGGGACAGTGCGATGGCTGAATCGTTCTTCTCAGCGTTGAAGAACGAACGCGTCTACCGCACTGTTTACGTTGCCAAGAAGCAGGCACGACATGACGTCATCGCCTACATTGAGGGGTTCTGCAACAGCCGCCGCCGGCACTCCGGCCTCGATTACCAGCGCCCCAACGACGTCCACGATAGTTACCAGCAGCCAGCCTTGACAGCATAGAGAAAACTATCAATCCGCTGTCCGAAATCCCCGAAGCGGCCCACACTGAGAAACGCAAAATTGCCGCGCAGAGCATAGGCGGTCAGAGCCCATCGAACTCTATTCGCCTATTCGTACGTTTCCTTCAGTGCCTGTCCACCTCTTACGTCGGAGAAGATCAGTGCAGCACGAGGCAGAACGGGCGTCCGATCGGGTCGGAATAGACGCGGAAATCAGGGTGCTCGTCGGAATCATCAATCAACTTACCGCCTGCGAGGAGGACAGTGGGCTCGGCGTCTTCAAAAGATTCCACCCGGATGTCGATGTGCACCTGCAAAGGAACGGTGTTGTCCGGCCAGGTCGAAGCGACATAGTTGTCTGCTCGCTGGAACGATAGAACCTGTCTCCCTGACGGCTCGAACAGGTTCACCCAATCGGTGTCTTCCATCGGGGAGATATAACCGCCCAGAAGCGTCTGATAGAACTTGGCGTTCTCCAGAGGAGCCGGACAATCCAAGGCCGTTGTGTTCAATGTGCCGATCATCGTTGATCCTTCTTCCAATTGGTTGTGTCCTGCCATTGCCCATCCTGGTCTGAGACGCCCTCACAGAGCCAGCTCAGTCTGGTGGCTCTGCAGAAGTGTCCTCTTCCTCCTTGGTGTCTCCACCGCGAAGGTCACGCGCTTTGTCGGAGGAGGAGGCTTCGGCTTCAGCCTGTGCTTCTTTCGGGTCCTTCTCTATAGGAACGTCATGCTCTGCGGCAATACGCTCGAGTTTCTCCTCGGGACTCTGCGAAGTTCCCTCTGCTTCCGTCTCGGCGCTCACTCCGACGCCAGCAGCCTCAATGTCCTGCTCAGCGCCGTGTTCCTGTCCTGCTGCACCGTCTGGCAGGTTCTTCTTCTCGTCGCTCATGGGCTTCTGCTCCTATCTGAGTTCAACGCAATCAAGCCACTCGATGATTGGACGGGTGCCCGCCGAATGGGCATCACGATTCGTGTTCTCGACGCTAGACCCCCCGTGGCTTGGGATCAAGGCACGGTCACGATAAGGCGCGGCATTCCTTTCTCCCTAAGCGTATCCCTAGTGTTTTCGATGCGATTCGCAATCAACTATTCGTCCCACGCTCGTTGAGAGTCCACCCTGGGTACAACACCATGAGATGTGGGGCCGTCGCAGGCTCTTTACGTGCGCCTTTGGGGCCTGTTGCTCAGCGCTATCCCATGTGAGAATGATCGAACAGCGGCCATGCATCGTCTGGAAGGGAATGTTCATGAACAGAAACACGAACGACGAGTCGACCACCGAGTCGAAAGCGCGCGATATTGCACAGAAGTTGGATGAGGCGACCGAGCCCCTGGGCGGCACCTCACAAGTGGAGTCGCGTGCGAAGGTCGGGTACACCGAGGAAGACGTCGAGAGCCGCGCTCAAGACACCGCAACAGAACAGGGAGTGAGTCTGCATCGCAATCCCGACGGATCGCATACAGCGGTCGATGAGTCCCAATCGCAATCAGGCAAAGCACGGCATCATTTGGATGGAGCCGCTGCGGCCGGCAATCCCGACAGCGGAAAGTTCGATGAGACGAAGCCGGAGGCTGAGTCCGCGACCGACGACCTCAGGCAGGCCGATGTCGTCAAAATCCTGCGCGGCGCGGATTCCGTGATGCTCGCGACAGCGCTCAGTGACGGCACGATCCTCACCCATCCGATGGCACCCCAGGAGATCACGGATGACGCCGACGTATGGTTCTTCCTCGATCTCGGCGGCGCTCAGACAGATGCACTGAAAACCAACCCTGCAGTCAATATCAGCATCGCCGAGGCGGGCAACTGGCTTTCCGTAGCCGGTCACATCGACTTCGTCGACGACCGCACTAAAATCAAAGAACTCTGGTCCAAATCTGCCTCGGCCTGGTTTGCAGACAGCAATGACCCGAACCTCGGCCTCGTCAAGGTCACTACCGAGTCTGCTCAGCACTGGGGCCTGCCCGGCGGCAAACTCTCCGGCCTAGTGAGAATCGTCAAGGCCAAAGTCAGCGGTGATCGCAGCCCAGGAGGTACGGCGACCACGGAACTCTGAGCCAAACCTGTCACACTTTTTCGGCGAGGTGGTCGCACGGTCTCGTACCGTGCGACCACCTCGCCGAGTCGTTGCTGAGGCTAAGACTACGCGCACGAGGAAGATTGATGATCCCAGGAAGCATGCACGTTCTGTCGCTCCATGATCGAATGATTCTCGACCTGGACAAGATGTCGCCAAGTTCGCGCCAACGAGACGATCTCTGTGTACGGATCGACTTAGCCCCTGATCGTTTCGAGACAGTTCTCGAAGGGCTGGCCAATACGGATGCCACCTACACTTATGCTCCCGAGGTGGTTCGGGTGATCCGGCATAGACGAGCCGAGAAATTTAAGTTTGAAAAACGACACGGGCGGTGGAAGACGAAGAATGGTGCCCCCCAGACGAGAGCCCAGCTGTAGCCATCAGCGACCTCGAGGTAGGTACCAAACTACTTGCACCGGAAGCTCCTGTTACAGGCCTCGGTACCGTCCGTCACGAACAGACGCTCCGGCGGAAGACTACAGCATGTCTCCTTTAATGGCGGAGCCATGTCAGGATCGCGCTGATCACGACTG
>NZ_JABUYD010000017.1:0-89625 GCF_014897515.1 Brevibacterium sp. FME17 | reverse complement strand
CAGCACAAACATTCCACGACACCGTGAAATCACCGGTCACCTGTGCAAGTCAGGTGTCGAGAGTTTCGAAGGTGCGGTTGTCTGTGGCAACTACAGAGGAAGGCGGGCTCGCCACGGTCTGCGCACCGTTGTTGTCCTCGATGTCGATGGTGCTGCCGGAAGCTGCGTCGGCGCCGGTGTCTTCGGCGGCAGCTTGGCCGCAGCCGGCCAGTGCGAGTGCAACCACGCCGGCCAGGGCGCTGAAACGGAGACGAGACGAAACCATGGTGATCTACTTCCTGCAAAAGTCATTGATGACAGATGAACACGAACTGTGAATTAGCTTAGCCTAAGCTTCACGCAATACGTGACAGCAATCTATCGTTATTCATCTCACATTGACAATAAAAGTAGTTTATGGCCTGGTCAGACAGGGAGCACCGGTGGGTGGAGTCACCGACAGATGGGCCGCATCAGATCGAGTCGATAAGACGCCTGGCTTCCTGCTCGGTTGCCGCGGCCGCAGTGGGGCCACCGGACCCACCCCGCGACACATGAGCACCGGCTTCCGCGGCAATGACGCCGCCACCGGCATAGTCATAGATCCCGAGGCCGCGCTCCGCATAGCTGTTGACCTTGCCTTCGGCGAGCATGCAGAGATCGATGGCGGCCGATCCGCAGCGCCGGATATCGTCGTAACCCTCCATCAGGGTGAACAGCTTGGCCAGCTGCGGGCCGCGGTTGTCGCAGGTATAGGCAAAGCCCGTGGCCAGCAGCCTGCCGGAGAGTCCATCGGGCGTCCCGCGCAGACGCCGGGCAGGGATGCCAGACGCCGAATCGCCACCATTCGTCGAATCACCGCTCTCCGTCGAATCGCTACCCGACATTGATCTCCCAACCGCAGACAGGCGACCTTCAATGCGATAGGAACCACGGCCCTTCACGCCCACCCAAGTGGCATTCAAGCCCGGCGAAGCAACGAGACCGATGAGCCAGCCCTCGTCGCCCAGGCCGCGCCCGTGCGACTCGCCAGCCTCGCAGACCCCGACGGAGAAGGCATAGTGCTCGATGTTGCGCACATAGTTGACGGTGCCGTCGATGGGGTCGACGTGCCACTCCAGCGGCGCACCATCATCGCTCATGTCGAGGAGATCATTGCGGCTGGCGTCAAAGCAGTTGAGCTCACGCACGAACTGCGCATCGAAGAAGTCGATGGGATCCAGTGCCGGCGCACCCTCCTCACCGACCATCGTGTCTGCAGGGCGGACCTTCGCCAGGTACCCGCGGACGAGTGATTCGATCTGCGCATCTGCGAGAGTCACGAGGTCGTTGGGCGAAGTCTTCGTGTCCACCACCGAAGCATCAAGCTGCGCACCGAGGGAGCTGCGCCAGGCCACCATCTGCTCCCACGCCATCGCGGAGAGGTCCGAGGCGATGCGGATCAATGGCAGATCGTTGACAGCACTGGGCAGAAGGTCGGTCTCTGAGCTCATAGTTCAACTCTAGTCGGCCCCGAACGGGCTTCCCCTGTAACAACACTGCAATACAGGCCCGAGTGTGTACTTCTTGCATCTAAGCCGCTTTGATTCAGAATTCAAGGGAACTCGAAGCCTCGAGTTCAACCAACTGAACTTCACCACGGGCAACCGAAATCGATACTCCGGAACCAGGCTTCTCGATCATATGACCGCTGGGTCGAAAGAGCCGTTCACCGACCCTGGGAAATCGCCTGTCTAATGCCACATGCATGCTTTTCACAGGATTTCCACAATAAAGCACTGTTGTTATCAATCAGTAATGAAACGAATGACTCAGGTCACCATTGGGCACCCAAGGCGCACCTCGGGCGCTGATCACGTCACTGTGATGCGCAGGCCCACCGAGCACCTCGGCCCACCGGCTGTCAGCTGACGCTCAAGCAGCGCCCTCCTAACCCTATTTCGCGGGGGCTGGCACGGATGTCGCGGTCTCAGTGCGCTGGATCGGACCATGCCTGCGCACGATCTCCTGCACCGCCTGCGAGGAGGTGCCTGCCGCCTCGGCGATGGACCCGAAGGTGGCCCCTTCTTCACGAGCACGAAGAATCGCCATCACGTAATCTGTATTGACTTTGGCTCGCTGACGAGAAACCTTACGAACGGCACCAACTAAGGCTGTCTGGTCAACTGTTAATTCACGGGCGCGGCGCGACATGGTTTCTTCCCTTACTTATGTCTGTGGCTCGATGCCAGCTAGATGTGTAGTTCCATTAAATACCACGTATATGACAATAGGCCAATTATTCCCGAATTATAGAAGTTCAGGCGCATTTTCGGTCGTTTACATAACGGTTGTGTAACGTTTGCTGAATTTCCTGCTCTGCGCGATCTGGCCATCCCGCCCAGAGACGGTGCCATCCCACTCACCGTCGAAGGAGTACCTCACCGACTACTGAAGTGGCAGAATGCGGACATGACCACATTGGCTCACAGCTCCAGTGCACCTCGGAACTCTGCGGAGACAGAGATGTCTCTCGCCGATGTCCTCCTGACCGAGCTCCGGTCTGCGGGGGTTCGCGACTTCAGCGTCGATGACACCGATCGTGCCGCGTACACCACCGATGCCTCCCTATTCCGCCTGGTGCCCCAGGCAATCGTGTTCCCGCATGACGAGGCCGACGTCTCGCGCACACTGGCGATCTCGCGTCGTCTGGGAGTACCCATCACCAGCCGCGGCGCCGGCACCTCGATCGCCGGCAATGCGATCGGCACGGGAATCATTCTCGACTTCTCCCGCCATATGAATGAGGTCCTCTCACTCGACCCCGATGCGCAGTCCGCATGGGTTCAGGCCGGATGCATCCACGCTTCTCTGCAGACGCAGGCGCGGCCGCACGGGCTGCGTTTCGGCCCGGATCCCTCAACCCATACGCGCTGCACGATCGGCGGGATGATCGGCAACAACGCCTGCGGGCCACGCGCTCTGGGCTACGGGCGCACCGGCGACAACATCCTGGCGCTGGTCGTCATGCTCGTCGACGGCACCATCGTCACCCTCGACGACACCGACTCGTCCGAGCAGTTCCCGCGTCTGCATGAACTCGTGGCCGGGCAGCTGGGCACCATCCGGACGAGTCTGGGCACCTTCTCACGGCAGGTCTCCGGGTACGGGCTGGAGTCCCTGCTCCCGGAGAACGACTTCGACCTGCGCCGGGCCTTCGCCGGGACCGAGGGCACCTGGGGCATCGTCCTCGCTGCGAAGATGCGTCTGGTCAAGGACCCCACCCATACCGCGGCGGTGGTGCTCGGATTTGAGAACATGGTTGCCGCCGCACATGACGCTCCCCTGTTGAAGGACTTCCCGGTCGCAGCCTGCGAGGGCCTCGACTCGCGCATGCTCGATCGGGTCATCGAAACCAAGGGCGCCGAGGCGGTCCCCCACCTGCCAGAGGGTGGTGGGTGGCTCGTCGTCGAGCTCACCGGCGAGGACGAAGCCGAACTGGTCGATGAGACGAAGCGCCTGATCAGGGAGTCCAATGCCCTGGACTCGGCGGTTCTCGGCCCCCAGGCCGCCGCCGAGGTGTGGGCGATCCGCGCCGATGGTGCCGGCTTGGTCTCCCGCACACCCGATGGTCGTGACGCCCACGCCGGGTGGGAGGATTCCGCGGTTCCGGTGGAGCACCTCGGCGACTATCTGCGTGATCTGATGGACCTGCTCACCGAGCATGGCCTGTGGGGCATTCCCTACGGGCACTTCGGCGACGGCTGCCTGCACATGCGCGTGGACTTTCCACTCGACGATCCCGACGGGCCCGAGGTGATGCGCACATTCATGGTCGCAGCGACGAAGCTCGTGGCGCGCTACGGAGGATCCGTCTCCGGTGAGCATGGCGACGGTCGGGCCAGGTCCGAGCTGCTGCGCCTCATCTATCCCCCGGCGGTGCTCGACCTGTTCAAGGAGGTCAAGGAGCTCTTCGACCCGCAGTACCTGCTCAACCCCGGAGTCATCGTCGACCCGGATGCCCTCAGCGAATCACTGCGCCTGACCCGGCTGCCGCTGCGCGAAGAGCTGCCAGGCAAGTTGGCGATGGCCTACGAAGGAGAGTCGGCAGGGTTTGCCTCGGCCGTGCACCGCTGCACCGGCGTGGGCAAGTGCCGCGCCGACTCCGCCGATACCGGTGGAGTCATGTGCCCGTCTTACCAGGCCACCCGCGATGAACGGCACTCCACGCGCGGTCGCGCCCGGGTGCTGCAGGAGATGGTCTCCGGTGACCTTCTCGACTCCTCGTGGCAGTCCCCCGAAGTCGCCGATGCGCTCGACCTCTGTCTGTCCTGCAAGGCGTGTGGCACCGAGTGCCCGACGGGCACGGACATGTCCACGTACAAAGCGGAGGTCCTCTACCAGTCCTATAAGGGCAGACTGCGGCCGATGAAGCATTATTCGCTCGGGTTCCTGCCGCAGTTGGCGCGGGTCATCACGCCATTGGCTCCCGTGGTCAACCGAGTCTCGGGTCTGCCCGGACTCACGACCGTGGCCAAGAAGCTGTCCGGGATCGACGTGCGCCGATCGATCCCGCAGTTCGCGGCGACGACGTTCAAGAAGTGGTGGTCCACCACGGGCACCACCCCCGCCGAGGTGGGGCCCAGGAATTCGGGTGCACCTGGGGCAGGTGCCAGGGCGAAGACACGTGAGGTGATTCTGTTCGCCGATTCGTGGTCGAATCATTTCGCACCGCGCATCCTCGCCGCCGCCGTTGCTGTGCTCGAACGCGCGGGTGTCACGGTGCGCGTCATCGACCAGACCGTGTGCTGTGGCCTGCCCCTGATCTCGACCGGTCAGCTCGATGCGGCGAAGGCGAACCTGGGAGCGACGATCAGCGCGCTCGATGCCACCGGGGATGTGCCCATCATCGGGGTCGAACCCTCATGTCTGGCGACCCTCAAGGATGATTCGCAGAAGCTTCTGGCCGATGAGGCCTCGGCCCGGGTCGCCGCACGTGTGCAGACCTTTGCCCAGTACCTCCTCAGCGTGGGTGCCGAACTGCCACGGCTGGACGAGGTCGAAGCACTCGTGCAGCCGCACTGTCATCAATCGGCGATCTTCGGCAACGCCGCCGACAAGGAGCTGCTGGCCAGGACCGGCGCCACGGCGAAGTTCCTGGGCGGCTGCTGCGGTCTGGCAGGGAACTTCGGCGTCGAAGAAGGCCATTACGAAACCTCCGTCGCCGTGGCCGAGGTGGCTCTGCTGCCAGCCCTGCGCAAACAGGAAGCGCTGCACAAGCGGACACCGAACGCGGTCGGGGCTGGAGGACCAGCGGGGACAGGTGAGGCTGCCGGTGATGGTGACCGAACACGAGTCGTGCTGGCCGATGGCTATTCCTGTCGGACCCAGATCGCTGACCTCAGCAACGCCCAGGGTGTGTCGCTGCCGGAGTTGCTCGCCTGGGGCTGGGGTCTCGAACCCACTCGATGAGCGAGGGCTCAGGCACACGCTACCTGGGCTCCGGCGCACGCCGCCTGGGCTCAGGCTTTGGCGGTGAGGACCGGAACTTCGGCTTCGAGCAGGATTCGCTGGGCCTGCGAGCCGAGAATGAATTTGCCGATGGCTGAGCGTTTGCGCAGTCCGATGACGATGAGCTGAGCGTCGTGTTCTTCGACGAGCTCGTTCAGGGTTCCGGGCAGATCATCTTCGTGATCGGGCTGGAGCACCTCGACCTCGACGTCCGAGTCCTTGCCCAATGCGACGATTCGGTCGATGACGTCCTGGTCGATCTCGGTCGGGGTTCCACTGGCTCCGCGTCGTTGAGAGTTGATCACGACAGCATTGCTCGACCGAAGTTTGGCCTCTGCGAAGCCCGCACGCAGAGCCGCTTCACCCTCAGGAGCAGGAAGATAGCCAATGAGAATCGTCATAACAACAAGTATATTGGCTCTGCCCCGATTAGTTCATTCTCGTGTCATCGTGAGGACATCTCAGGGCCTTCACGACCGGCCCTGCTCACTTGGGCCTCCCGCTCATTTTGCCCGCCCGCTCACCAAGGTCGCGCAGTGCGTCCAACAGTTCCGGGGGCTGGATCACTCGACATTCCACGGGAGTCGCCGCGGTGATCACGGCCGCCCATCCGAGGTCCTCGACACCGAACTCGATGCGGGCACCGTCGTCGGTCTTCGTGATCGTCGCCGTCCTTGTAGGGAACCACGCTTTGGTCTCGGCCACTGTGGCATCGACATCCAGGATCACGGTGTGGCGGTACGCGTCGGTGGTGACGGCGGAACTCACGGCCGCCTCGGCGTCGGGATGGTCTCTGGGCGAGAAGGCGAAGGTCGTTTCGTGAACCTGAGTCATCCGATCGAGGCGGAATACGCGCCAGTCGCTGCGGGTGAGATCCCAGGCATAGAGATACCAGTGCGCGCCGAGAACCACCAGCTGCACCGGCTCCACCCGGCGCTCCATCGCCGTCGCGCGTGAGCTGTCGGCTGGCTTCCGCTTCATGTGGGTGAACGTCAGGACGCTTCGAGACGTGATCGCCGAGGCGGTCGTCATCACCGATGTCATGTCGACTCCAGGCTCGTGACCAGCCAGAACAGAGACCGCCGTGCTGATGTCCCCGATCATCTCGCGCATCACAGCAGGCAGCATTTCGCGCAATTTCGCGGTGGCCGAATCGGCGTTCGACGTACCCAACCCGGCTCCGTTGAGCAGTGCCAAGCCGAGCGCTATGGCCAGTGCTTCACCGGCCTCGAGCTGCAGCGGGGGCAGGACGGTGCGCGAGTGAGCGCGGTATCCGCCGGCCGCGCCCGGGGTTGACTCGATGACATATCCGAGCTGCCGCAGGCTCGTGATGTCACGGCGAATGGATCGCGGGGTGACACCGAAGTGTGCGGCCAGCTCAGTCGCGGAGTAGGTCCGTCCCGAAGCCACCATCCCCAGCAACGACAGCAGACGGAAATCAGCGGTCATAGCGGTCATAGCGGTCATAGCGGACAGTATATGTCCGCAATCGGTCAGATGCTTGTGTCACAGGTCCGGACGACCGGATCAACGACTGACATTCAGGAGATCCCATGCCATTCTTCGCCCCCTCAGTGACAACCGAGGCCGACGCCCTGTTCGCCTTCCTCGAGCAGCAGTGCACCCAACTCAAGCTCACTGCACGCGACCTCACTGACGAGCAGGCCCGCACCGCCCCGACTGCGAGCGCGCTGAGCATCTCCGGCCTCATAGCTCATGCGGCACAGGTCCTCAACGGTTGGCTGCTGCAGGTGAAGGCACCTGAGCGCTATATCGATGAGGAGGAATATCCGACAATCAACGACGGACTCGGCCTCGAAGGAATGTTCGATGGGTCTGCGCTCCCCGACCTCGACATCGTCGACGTGGTGGCGATCTTTGAGAAGGCCGTCGCCGAGATCGACGTGGCTCGTCGGGCCGTGGACGAGAACGGAACCGACCTCGGCACCGTCGTACCGATGCCCGGCAATCCGTGGATGCCCAAGGACTTCGTCATGAATGTCCGATGGATCCTATGCCATCTCACCACCGAGATCGCTCGCCATGCCGGACACGCCGACATCATCCGCGAGTCCCTCGATGGGGCGATCGCCTATCAGCTCAACGCCCAGGCCGACGGTCAGCCTTGGCCACCCGAGGGGTGGAGCTGAGGCCACACAAAACTGCCCGAGTCTGGAAGACGCAACTGATACCTGTTGCGTTCCCAGATTCGGGCAGCGGGCTATGTCAGCCGGCGGATGGCGATCAGGCCGCGAATACGGCGCCCTTCGACACCCTGTCGACCAGGTGGTCGGTGTAGGCAGGCATGGTGAGGAATTCGGGGAAGTCCTCGCCCAGTGCGCTCTTGCGGAAGATCTCCACAGCCTCGGTGTAGTGGTCAGCGGGGTGGCGGTCGATGACGGCGAGTTCCTCACCCATGTAGCGCTCCACCAGGTCGCGGGTGACCTGCTTCCCGTTGTCCAGTGTCACCGAGTGACGGATCCACTGCCAGATCTGTGACCGAGAGATCTCAGCGGTCGACGCGTCTTCGAGCAGATTCTCGAGTGCAACGTTTCCGTTGCCGCCCAGCCATTCGTTCATGTAGCCGATGGCCACGCGGATGTTCAGGCGAACACCTTCCTCGGTGACTGTGGTGTCCAGACCCGATACGTCGAGCATGTGCTCGGCGCAGGCGTGGGCATCGGCCCGGCGGTTGTCGAGCTGGTTCGGCTTGTCACCGAGTGCAGCGTCGAAGACCTCCAGCGCATCATTCACCAGTCCCGGTTCGGCCACCCAGGTGCCATCGAAGCCCCGTGAGGCTTCGCGAGCCTTGTCTTCGCGCATCTTCGCCAGCTCTGCAGCGACGAATTCCTTGTCCGAGTGTGTGGTCATGAGGTTGCCCATGGTCCCGATCGCGTGTGCTCCACGGCGGTGGCAGGTGGAGACGAGACGGTCGGCGAATGCCTGCAGGAGCGGCAGTCCCATTGTCAGGTGCTCACGGTCCGGCAGCACCCACTTCGGGGAATTGCGGAAGTTCTTCACCAGCGAGAACAGGTAGTCCCATCCTGCGGCGTTGAGGCCGGCGCAGTGGTCGCGCAACTCCCACAGGATCTCTTCCATCTGGAACACGGCGGTGATCGTCTCGATGTGAGCGGTCGCGCGGATGGTTCCCTGCGGGATGCCCATGTAGTCCTGTGCGAAGACGAAGATCTCATTCCACAGACGTGCTTCGCGGAAGGATTCGAGCTTCGGCAGGTAGAAGTATGGTCCCGAGCCGTTGTCGATGAGACGGCGAGCGTTATGGAAGAAGTAGAGACCGAAGTCGACCATGGCGCCCGAGGTCTCTGATTCCCTGCCCTGGTCGTCGATGCGCAGCAGGTGCTTCTCCGGCAGGTGCCAGCCGCGGGGACGCAGACCGATCGTCGGCTGTTCGCGGTTGTTCACGCCCGGCAGGTTGCCGCGGATGGCGTTGAACAGGTTGAGCTGTCCGCCGATGACGTTGCCCCAGGTCGGGCTTGTTGCGTCTTCGAGGTCGGCGAGCCAGACCTTCGCACGAGAGTTCAGCGCCGCAATGACTTCAGGTTCGGAGACGGGGCCGGTCAGCTCGACGCGTCGATCTTCGAGACCGGGTGCGCCGGTCGCTCCGGCAACCTTCCATGAGGTGTCGGCCCGGATTCCTGCGGTGTCTGGGGTGAACCTCGGGAACGTGCCGTTCCGGATGCTCTGCGCCTGACGTCCGCGGACTCCCAGCAGCTTGCCCAGACGGTCGCTGAAACGATCGTGGAGCGCTGCGATGAAGTTGAGAGCGGACTCCGAGAGGATTGTGTCGAAGCCTGGTTCGATGGGGGCGTTGATTTTGATGTGAGACATGGGGCTTCTCCTCACCCGTCGGAATGTGTGCTGCTGATGTGCGTTGCGGTGGCTGTGGTGCGGTGGTGCTCTACTGTCTGTGGTGCCGTTGGTGCAGTGGTGCTGTTCTTCGGTGGTGCTGGTGTCGCCGAGGTTGTGGTTGGATCTGTGATGACCGGTGTGCCGGCGCGGATCAACAGTGCAAACCCCGTGAAAACACTGTCGATCCGCGCCGAGTTCTAGATGACCGGTCCACCGACGAAATCGGTGTCCCTCGTCAAGTACCCGGTCGGGTCACCGAAGGCTCAGCTGAACTGAGCGGATTCGGTCGAACCGGCCAGAGCTGTAGTCGAGGACTCCGGGTTCAGTGCGGTCGAGACCAGGTCGAAGTAACCGGTGCCCACCTCGCGCTGGTGCTTCGTGGCGGTGTAGCCGCGGTCCTCTGCAGCGAACTCGCGTTCCTGCAGATCGACGTACGAAGTCATCTGGTTGCGGGCGTAGCCGTGAGCCAGATCGAACATCGAGTAGTTCAGAGCGTGGAAGCCGGCCAGGGTGATGAACTGGAACTTGTAGCCCATGGCTCCGAGTTCGCGCTGGAACTTCGCGATGGTGGCATCGTCGAGGTGCTTGCGCCAGTTGAACGACGGCGAGCAGTTGTAGGCCAGCATCTGGTCCGGGTACTCGGCGTGGATCGCATCGGCGAACTGCTTGGCAGCTTCGAGATCCGGTGTGGAGGTCTCCATCCACAGCATGTCCGCGTAGGGAGCGAAGGACAGTCCGCGGGCGATGCCTGCTTCGATGCCGTTCGTGATCTTGTAGAAGCCTTCAGAGGTGCGCTCACCGGTGACGAACTTCTGATCGCGCTCGTCGATGTCCGAGGTCATGAGCGTGGCTGCTTCAGCATCTGTACGGGCGATGACGAGGCTGGGCACGTTCTCGACGTCGGCCGCGAGGCGAGCCGCGTTGAGTGTGCGGATGTGCTGCGAGGTCGGGACGAGAACCTTGCCGCCGAGGTGGCCGCACTTCTTCTCCGAACCGAGCTGATCCTCGAAGTGCACACCGGCTGCGCCGGCGGAGATCATCGAGCGCATGAGCTCGTAGACGTTGATCGAACCGCCGAAGCCTGCTTCTGCGTCGGCCACGATCGGTGCGAACCAGTCGTCAACCTGCTTGTTGCCTTCTGAGCTCTCGATCTGGTCGGCACGCATGAGCGCATTGTTGATCCGACGCACGACCTGCGGCACCGAGTTGGCCGGGTAGATCGACTGATCTGGGTAAGTCTGTCCGGCGGCGTTCGCGTCGGCGGCGACCTGCCAGCCGGAGAGGTAGATGGCGTTGAGGCCGGCCTTGACCTGCTCAACTGCCTGGTTGCCGGTCAGCGCACCGAGTGCGTTGGTGTAGTCACCTGACTTGATGTCGGTGGAGGCCACCTGGTTCCACAGGCGCTCGGCACCGTGACGTGCCAGCGTGTGCTCTTCGATCAGCGAACCGCGCAGTTTGACGACATCCTCGGGCTCGTAGTCACGAGCGACTCCCGACCAGCGGGCATTGGTTGCCCAGTCGCGGCGGATGGCCTCAGCATCGTGCAAGCTGCTCTGCGTGGTGTTGTCAGTCATTGTTTCTCACTCCTACTCGTTCGGGGTTGGTGAGACCAGTCTGCCGTGGGCGCAAGGGGGTCGATAGAGGTTTCTTGAATGAATAATCGACAGTTTTCCGTTTTTAGAAATTTCCCCGTTCTGTCATACTTGTTCTCACTGCATGTGAACCAGGACACGATGTCGACGGGAGCCGCCATGACAAGCAACGAGATCGATCTGAAGGACACCGACCAGGAAGCCGACACCCTCAGCATCGGTAGAAGAATCAGGTTTTTTCGCAAACAGCAAGGGCTGACCCTCACCGAGCTGGGCGAGAAGGTGGGGCGCGCAGCCTCCCAGATCTCAACGATCGAGAACGGCAAGCGAGAAACTTCTGTCACGCTGTTGAGCGCGATCGCGAAGGCCCTGCACACCGAAGTCGCCGAGCTCATCGACCCCACGCCAGTCGACGGCAGGCAGGCTCTCGAACTCGAAGCCGAACGCAACCAGGCATCGCCCATGTACTCCTCTTTGGGTCTGCCACAGGTGCGGATCAAATCACTGCCCCACGACGCCCTCGAAGCGATCGTGGGTCTGCAGAGACAGCTCGGCCAGGTCCTCGAACGTCGAGCCGCGACTCCGGAGGAGGCTCGTCGGGCCAACCGGGAGCTGCGCGAGCGCATGCGTGAGAAGAACAACTACTTCGCCGACCTCGAGGCCCAGGCGGCCGAGCTCCTGCGCCTGGCCGGCTATGAATCGGGCACGGTCTCCCAACGGCAGACGGCGACGATCGCGGAGAAGCTGGGATTCAGCCTTCACTACGTTTCCGATTTGCCCACATCAACCCGGTCGATCTCGGACACGGCCAACAACCGCCTCTATCTGCCCAACTCCGATGCCGCCGCAGATCCGCGCTCCCATCTGCTCACGAGCCTGGCCGCACACGTACTCGGCCACGACTCTCCGAAGGATTTCAGCGAGTTCCTCCAGCAACGAGTCGAGGCGAACTATCTGGCTGCGGCGGTGCTGCTGCCGCAGAGCTCTGCCGTGCCGATGCTCGTGGAGGAGAAGAAGAGGCGTGAGATATCGGTCGAGCATCTGCGCGATATGTTCGGCGTCAGCTACGAGATGGCCGCCCACCGGTTCACGAATCTGGCCACCGAACATCTGGGTCTGCCCGTGCACTTCATGAAGGTTCACCGCTCGGGAACGATCCACAAGGCCTACTCCAACGACGGGCTGCCCTATCCCACGGATCCACTTGGCGCCATCGAGGGACAGTTCGCGTGCAAACGCTTCACCTCTCGCACGGTGTTCCGTGTCGCGGACAGGTTCAGCCCCTACTACCAGTACACGGACACGCCGGAGGGCTCATTCTGGTGCACCGCACGCGTACTGCCCGGCGGTGACTTCGCCATCAGTGTCGGAGTCCCCTTCGCCCACGTGAAGTGGTTCGAGGGACGCGAATCGCAGATCCGTTCCAAGTCAGCATGCCCGGACCCCGCCTGCTGCCGTCAGGCACCCGAGGATCTCGCCGAGAAGTGGGAGAACCAGGCCCTGCCTTCGGCGCAGATGCACGCATCCCTGCTTGCGGCCGTTCCGCCCGGCGCCGTCCCCGGAGTCGATGACACCGAGGTCTACGAGTTCCTCGAACGCCACTCGGGTTAGGAGCGCTCACCTCCGCCGTTCACATCAGCTTTTCGTGTCACGCGTTCGCGTCCAGGGCCTGGTCCGCGATGCGCTCCGCGGCAGCCAGCGCCGAGGTGGCCCCTGACCTGGGGAGGCTCCTGACCATGGTGAGCCTGCCGCGCGTGGTCACGCGCAGTTCGTCGACGAGCTTGCCTCCGGCATCGATTGCCTGTGCGCGGATGCCGCGCGTTCCTGGTCGGACGGTCGATGCGTCGATGGCAGGAACGAACTTACGAACCTCCGCGACGAAGGAGGAGGAGCTGACGGCCGACTTCGCACCGCGTGCCGCGGTCTTCGCAGTCTGCGCCGCGAACTTCCAGAACCCCTTGAAGCCGACTGTCGACCCCATATCGCCGAGGTCGAAACCGTGCTTGTCATAGCGTTCGCGCCCCAAGGACACGAATGTGTTCGGGCCCAGGGACAAGGAGCCATTGACGCCCCTGACCACAGACTTCCCGGTAAACGGGGTGCCGGCATCGGGAACCGTTCCGATGATGCCCCGAACCACCTCGGTGGAGTCGTCGACACTGTAGTAGTCGCTGGTGAAGGCCACGATGCGAGGCTCCTCGTCGAAGCCGGCTGCCAACGCCAGACGGTCAGCCTGGAGACCAGCGCAGACGATGACGAGGTCGAAAACCTCCGCGTCCTCGGACCGCTCCGAACGTTCACGCTCGCGGGTACTTGGCCGTTCCTGCTCACGAGCACCTGGCCGTTCATGATCAGGGGCTCCTGGCCGTTCACGTCCCGAGGCCGGGTTGGTGAATCGGTCGCTGAGGTTGCCAATCGTATCCTCGACCTGCTTGAACCAGCCCTGCTCACCGAAACGGCTGCGCAGCTCGTCGCGGAAGTCGATGACCGGCCCAGTCGAGTCCTCACCACGATATGTCCGCGGGGCCTCGTGCACCTGATCGTCGATGTCGTCGCGAACCTGGGAATGGTCGCCACTCTCCCGCCTGTCGGCTCCGGTGTCACTGGCCGCATCCGTGTCAGGCTCGGGTGCTGCAGCACACATGCGGACGCGGACTTCGTTGCTCATCACGTCCAGGCCGGTGACCTCGGTGCCGAAGCGGGAGGTACCCCCGGCTGCGGTGACATCGGAAGCGAACGCCTCGGTCAGGGCGGTGAAATCGGTGACGGCCGTGTGCGGCGAATACAGGGCGAGGACTCCCCTGGCATTGGGTTCGACCTCGCGTATCTCTTTGCGATCGAGTAGCCGGACCCCCGGGATCGCGTTCGCCTCGGCCCGGGCGAGGATCTCTTCGAGCCGGTCGGCTTCGTCGGTGGTCTGCGCGACGAGGAGCTGCCCGCACTCGCGGTAGGGAATGCCGCGTTCGGACACGTAGGGGACCAACAGCTCAACACCTCGACGGGCGAGCTTCGCTTCCGGTGATCCTGCCTTCGCATCGAGGGTGGGATCCACGATCCCCGAGGTGTGCCCGCTCTGATGTGCGCCAACACGGTCAGCCTTATCGAAGACGGTCACTTCAGCGGCTGGAAGTCGGCCGGTGATCTCCCTGGCGAGCGCCACTCCGACGATCCCGGCACCGATCACGGCCACTCGTGAAATACTCATACAGCAATCTTGGCACCGATCGCGGAGAAGGAGAAGGATGTCGACGGCCCTGAACTGGACTGGAAAGGACGCCGCCTTCGCACTCGGCGAACGGCTGGAACAGCAGAGCCACCTCGGCGAGGTTCCGCATTTCATTCGCAATGGTGACACCCACGTTCCGGACGTCGCTGAGAATATGTTGGTCGTCGGGGACAACCTGCCGGCGCTGACTGGGCTGCTGGCCACGCATCGCGGGCGGGTCAAGGTCGTCTACATCGATCCGCCGTACAACACGGGCAATGCGCTGGCGTATAAGGATCATGGGCACGATCATGCGAGCTGGCTGAACTTCATGACGCCGCGACTCATGCTCGCACGTGAGCTCATGCGCGATGACGGCGTGATCTTCATCCACCTCGACGATGGGGAGAGCGCGTGGGCGCAGCTGCTGGGGCATGAGATCTTCGGCGAGGACAATTCGCTGGGCACCCTGATCCATCAGCGCGCGAAGGGCGGCGGCAACTCCCCCTCCTTCGTCCGCGGCCACGACTATGTTCATGTGTGGGCCAAAGTCGCTGATCAGGCGGGTGCGTTCCTGACGGAGAAGAAGGCCCCGGCGAAGCTTGAGATCATCGACGGCAAACGCATGCTCGTCGAAACGGATGTGCTGCGCGCCGGCTTCGGCCGCTACGCCCGGGGTCAGGAACGCCGGCTGATGTACGAGGACATCGTCGATGTCAAAGGAGCGAAGAAGCTCGCCGAGGTGGATGCGAAGTTGGCCTCGGGTGAATATGTTCTGCGCCAATGGGGTGCCCAGGGGAAACATGCGGTCGTGCGAGTCACGCCTGCTGAGAAGGCAAGTTCGAAGCTCTACTCGATCATCAAAGCCCTGGGCGGGCAGAACGACCTCGAAGATCTCGGACTGGGTGGTATCTTCAGCTATCCCAAACCCGTCGACCTGGTCAAGACGCTCGTGGCCTCGCAGACGTTCTTCGATCCCGACGCCATCGTCCTCGACTTCTTCGCCGGGTCCGGTACGACCGCGCAGGCAGTGATGGCTGCCAATCAGAGAGACGAAGGCTCACGGAAGTTCATCCTCGTCCAGACCCCAGAACCGCTGCAGTCGAAGAATGCGCGCAGCCTCGTGGATACGGACTCCGAGACCGGTTTCCCCGAGATCAGCAGGCTCACCGCGGAGCGGATCCGGCGTGCCGCGAAGCGCCACGACCCCGAGTTTCATTTCACGGAGATCAGGGTGGCCGAGCAATGAACTCTCGCTGCCACCCTTGAGTCTTTCCTGGTGACGGTGTAGGAATGAATTGAGGCTTATCAGTCGGCAATGATTTCGAGAAGAGTGATCCAGTGCCCACCTACGTCTACCGATGCGAGTCCTGCGGCGACACCGAACAGGCTTTTCCGATGAGCCGGAAACCGGAGGCTGTCACCTGCCCCGACTGCCACGGAACGGCCGTCTCAGCGTTCACTTCCCCTCACCTCGGCGCCGGTTCCGGGACTGTCTTCGGAGACATCGACGCCACGAAGAAGACCGCAGAGTCACCACCAGTCATCTCGCGTGTTCCCTCCTCCAGTCGCCGTACGCAGCCGGTGAACCGGGATCCGCGGCACGCCAAGCTTCCCCGCGCCTGAGGTCGATCGGCTTCGGGGGCTTTGGCGTCCTCTTTCATCTCACGATGCTGATTCATCTCATAATGCTGAGACGGGTCGCGGTCTCATGTGGACAATTCAGCTCGGATCCAGATTTCGGTCGTAGCCTCGAGGAAGACACGAACGGTTTCGCCGTCGGTCTGTGAACCGTTGTTCTGCAGATAATTGTTCCCCAGTTTTAGGAGCCAGCATGTCCGTCGTCGCCATCAATACCCTCACCGTTCCCGAAGCGGCACGCGGTGAACTCGAGAAGCGCTTCGCGGCACGCAAGCACTCCGTCGACGGCTCACCCGGCTTCGAAGGCTTCCAGCTGCTGCGTCCGGTCTCCGGCGGCGACCAGTACTTCGTCTACACGCAGTGGGCCACACGTGAGGACTTCGAGAACTGGCGCCAGGCCCGCCAGCCCGCACACGAAGCCAACGGCAAGGAGCCCGTCTCGGAGCAGGCCAATCTTCTCGAGTTCGAGGTCGTCGACCTCGGCGAGTGATCTCCAAGCAGGTCTGCCCTCACCGATCGGTGGGGGCAGACCTGTCTCAGTCCGGCCTCGTGTCAGCTCGGCTGCATGCCAGTTCGGCGGTGGAAGTCGGCCGAACTCAGCTAATCGAGCCCACGACTTACGGGGTCGGAGCTGAGCCTTAGCCTGATTTTGAGCCTGTTGGCGTCGGGGTCGGAGCCTGGGCCTGTACGCGTCGGGGCTCTGAACCGGCCGATGCGTCCGTTCGGAGGTTACTGACGCGGAACTCTCGCTTTTCCTGCTACTGTGCAGAACTGTAATAGCAGGGACATGAGAGGCACGCAATGACGCAGCAGAACACGGAGATCGACGACCGGGGCCACGGTTTCGTCAGATCGCTGGGAACGATCGATGCCCTGTTCATCGGATTCGGAGCGATGATCGGTTTCGGCTGGGTCGTCCTCACCGGCGATTGGCTCACCGGTGCCGGCACCCTCGGCGCGATTCTCGCGTTCATCGTCGGTGGCGTCATCATGTGCTTCGTCGGCACGGTGTACTCCGAGATGGTGGCCGCGATGCCGCACGCCGGCGGTGAGCACAACTACCTCATCCGGGCGATGGGCCCCAAAGTCTCTCTCTTCGGATCCTGGGCGATCACCGGCGGCTATATCAGCGTCGTCATGTTCGAGGCCGTCTCGGTGCCGAAGACCGCCGTCTATCTGTTCCCGAACCTCGAACAGATAAAGATGTGGACCATCGCCGGTTCCGATGTCTATCTCACCTGGGCCCTCGTCGGCACCATCACAGCGATCATCATCGCGTGGATCAACATCCGCGGCGTCAAGCTCGCCTCCATGGTCCAGACCTTCGTCGTCTGGTTCCTCATCATCGTCGGACTCATGCTGCTGGCCGGCGGCTTCACCGGCGGAACGATCGAGAACGCCGAACCATTCTTCTCCGGCGGTGGCGCCGGCTTCATCGGAGTGATGGCTGTCGTCCCGTTCCTGTTCGTCGGCTTCGATGTCATCCCGCAGTCCGCCGAGGAGGTCAAACTTCCTCCTGCGAAGATCGGCAAGCTCGTCGTCATCTCCGTCATCATGGCCGTGGCCTTCTACGTGATCATCATCGGCACCACCTCGGTGGCCATGCCCGCATCCGAATTGGGCACCCACGACCTCGTCACCGCCGACGCCCTCGCGTCCATGTTCGGTTCGCCCATCTGGGGCAAGATCGTCATCGCCGGCGGTCTGGCAGGCATCATCACCTCATGGAACGCATTCCTCATGGGCTCGTCCCGACTGATGTGGGCAATGGCCGCAGCGGGCATGATCCCGAAATGGTTCGGCAAACTGCACCCCAAGTACCGGACCCCGTCCAACGCGATCATCTTCATCGGAGCCCTCTCCGCCGTCGCCCCGTTCTTCGGCACAGCGGCCCTCGGCTGGATCGTCGATGCGGGATCACCAGCGATCGTCATCGCCTACTTCCTCGTCAGCGTCGGCTTCCTGGTTCTGCGCAGGCGCGAGCCGAACATGGAACGTCCATTGCGCATCGGCGGGCCGCGCAATGGTGGCTTCATCATCGGCGTGATCTCTTCTATCCTGACCTTCATCCTCTTCATCCTCTACCTGCCGATCACCCCGGTCTCAGCACAGTTGGATTGGCAGTCGTGGGCCATGTTCGGCCTCTGGCTCGCAGTCGGAGTCTTCTTCATGTTCCGCCTGCCCACCGGCATCAAGGCCGGACCGAATGCTGAAGACGAACTCCTCGCGAAGGTGAAGTCACTCCGCAGGAAGTGAAGTCGCGCCGCAGGAAGTGATGCACTGAGAGTCAGCCCGAACAACAGCGGCTGGAGAGCAGCAGCGAACAATTCTCACCTCGCAAGAGTGCGGCCACTGGCATGTCGCGCAGTGACCGCGCTCGGATCAGGTGGATGGAACCGTACAGCAGAACTTCTCCGCTAGGTAGAGCCCGACCGCTGGACTCAGGCTCTCGCCCGCCCCAGGCTTTCGCCGCGGATCAGACGGCGGCGTCGAGGCCGTTCATCTTCAGACGTTCACGCTGGCTGGGGTTGACGCTCGCTCGGAACGGCATCTCCACCACCTCGGCGCGAACGGGCTCACCCGGGGTGTCTGCGAAGGGTTCGGGGAGTTGAACCCAGTACTCGGTTCCCAGCGCACTGCTCTCGACCGGCACATGTGCCATCGCGATATTGGCTTCGAGCTCCGGTGAGTACCAGGGCGACGTCACATACCCGACCGGGTCGCCACCAGATGTGGCGCTGACCAGCCAGAAGTCGGGAGCGTAGTCTGTGATCGGCTTTCCGCCGACCAGCAGACCCACGAGCTGAGTCTTGAACGGTGGAGTACCGGCAGTGATCTGCTCACGAACCTCCTCGAGTTTCGCTTTGCCGATGTAGTCGGCTTCCTTCTTCCGCGGCACCTGGTATGAGAGGTTGACCTGGAACGGGTAGGTCTCGAAGTCCATGTCCTGACCCCACGACAGGATGCCTGCGGCAATCCTGCGGTGATGGCTGGGAGCAACGACCTTGAGGTTGTAGGGAATGCCGGCTGCGAGCACTGCGTTCCACATGTCCTCGGCGTATTTCGTCGAGTCCTTGAGGTAGATCTCGTAGCCCTTCTCTCCGGTGAACCCTGTCTGGGAGATGATGACGTCGTGCCCGCCGACCTGGGCTTCCATGAGTCCATAGCTGGGCAGCGTGCGCCCCTCTTCACCGACGAGGTCGGCGATGACATCGACGGACTTCGGACCCTGGACCTGCACCGGCGAGACATCGATCTCGGCGATGGTGACGTCGAACCCCTTGCCGACGTTGACGCCCTGCAGCCAGAGCATGAGGTCGGTGTCCGAGAGGCTGAACCAGAATTCGTCGATCGCCACTCGCAGCAGGATCGGGTCGTTGAGGATGCCTCCGGCTTCATTGCACAGGATCACGTAACGGGCGCGCATGACTGGGATTTTGGTCGCGTCACGGGTGATGACATAGTTCACGAACGCCTCGGCGTCGGGACCCTTGACTTGGATCTGACGTTCGACGGCGACGTTCCACAAAGTCACGTCGTTGACGAGAGACTGGTACTCGACCATCATCCCGCCATCCTCGCGAGGCACATAGCCGCGCGGGTGGTACATCCGGTTGTAGATAGAGGCTCGCCAGCATCCCTCTTGCATCGACAGCTCCCAGTACGGAGACTTCCGCACTCTGGTGTCAATGAGCATCTCGACTGGCGTGGGGCCTGATTGGCGTAGGTTGATTGGGACTTGTCTGTCGCTTTGGTCCACTGATGGAACGTTGTTGTCCATGATGTTCCCCCTGCTGATCAGTTCTACATTGTAGAACTCGATTCCCATATTATGGGTAGAATCAGTGTAGGATTGAAGTGTCGACGGAAGCAAGGGTTTCCATCCAGATTCATCAGCCGTCGACCACTTTCCAGGGATCCTCTCAAAGGAGCACGGGATGTCACAGGAAGTTCTGAGCACGCTGCTGAAATCCGCGCGCTATGAAATCCTTCCCACCGCCGGTGTCGTCGACCGTGTCCACGAGTACGTCGCACCCGGCCGGGTGATCACTGTGACCGCCTCGACCGGGCTGACACTTGAGGCCACGCTGTCGACCGCGGAACAGCTGCAGGCGCTCGGATTCAATGCGGTCCCCCACATCGCAGCGAGGATGGTCCAGGGCAGAACCGAGCTCGAGGAGATCGTCGACCGCATCACGCAGGCCGGCATCGATCGGATCTTCGTCCCCGCCGGCGATGCCACGCCCCCAGCCGGAGGTTATGCCGGAGCACTCAACCTCATCGTCGACCTCGCGAGCATGGCGGCACCGATCCAGCACCTCGGCGTCAGCGCCTACCCGGAGACTCACCCGCTGATCCCCGATGACGTCACCATCCAAGCGATGTGGGACAAACGCGACTACGCCACCCACCTCGTCTCGAATCTGTGCTTTGATCCCGGAGTCATCGCCACGTGGCTGGCCAGGGTGCGGGCGCGCGGCATCGAGCTGCCGCTCATCCTGGGCATCGCTGGCAAAGTGGAACTGACGAAGCTGGCCCGCGTCGCGTCGAAGATCGGCGTGGGCGAATCGACTCGGTTCCTGCGCAAGAACACGGCGACCTTCTCCCGAATGGCCAAACCTGGCGGGTACAACCCACGGAAATTCCTCGACAAACTCGCACCCATCCTGGACGATCCGACCATGGGCGTGGCCGGACTCCACATTTATACGTTCAACCAGATCAAGGACACGGAGATCTGGCGACGCAAGCAGCTCGCTGCTCTAGGACACACCGATGAGGTCCCGAGCACGTCGTGAGGCAGCACGTCGTGTGGCAGCGCGTCCTAAGACAGCAGGTGTGAGACGTTCGGTGTGCCCGGCGGACAGAGATTTCGCGTGAACCTGTCACACTTCACCGCCGCCATCCGACGTAGTGGATGACGGGCGAAAGTCGTCCGCAACATTGTTCGCCAGGGAACGTGACACACCTTCAGGAAAGGACACTCATGGCTCGTATCAACCTCGACCAGGTCAGCAAGAAGGGCTACTCCCACGTTGCTCGACTCGATTCCCACTGCCGCACCGCTCTGGGCGATGAGCTTTACGATCTCATCAAGCTTCGCGCATCGATCGTCAACGGCTGCGGCTTCTGCGTCGACATGCACTCCACCGATCTGGAGAGTCTCGGCGTCTCGTCCCGAAAGCTCTACGCCGTTTCGGCATGGCAGCACGCCGGCGCCCTGTTCGATGAGCGAGAGCGCAGCGTCTTCGCCCTCACGGATGCGGTGACGAAACTCGGTCCGGAGACCGTGACCGACGAGATCTGGGACGAGGTGGCCAAGCACTTCAGCGCCGAACAGCTCGGCGACCTGCTTCTGGCCATCTCCACGATCAACGTCTGGAATCGCCTGGCAATCGCCACCGAGACGACCCCGCCGGTCGCCGATGGCTCTGCCGAGACAGCCGACTGATCTACATTGGAGAGGTGGACGGGATCGAGTTAGGCAGCCCAGGCGATACGGCTGCCAGCACAGAGGCCGCCCGAGCCGGTCTCGACCGACCAGCTGCCAGAGGATGCGGTCGCGAATCGGGACCTGCTGTCGCTGACACTGCTCCACCTGGCCGAGCAGCTGAACCCGGAGACCCGCGCGGCCTTCGTTCTCACCAGGGCCTTCGATATGATCGCCGAGGAGGTCGCCGGAATTCTCGGCAAGAGCTCTGCCGCTGTGCGCCAGATGATCTCACGAGCCGCACGCCGGATCGATCTGGATCGGCAGGTGACTCGCACCGCGGACTCGGCGATGCTCGGTCGTCTCATCGATGCGATTCACAGCGGCGATCTGAGAACAGCACTCGGCCTGCTGCTGGCCGAGGACGCCGTGTTCTGGGCCGATGGGGGCGGCAAGGTCTCCTCTGCACTCAATCCGATCTTCGGTGCCCAGCGGATCATCCGCTTCTTCCACTCGGTCACCACCCCCGGCAGCTCCAGTGGTCAGGACTTCAGAGGAACCGTCAAGGTCAATGGTGGATTCGCCATTGCCGTCGTTCGCGCAGGACGTGACCACATCTCTGATTTCACAGGCAGATTTCTCAGTTCTCTCCGGATCGAGGCATAGCATGGCAGCAGGACGATGCTGCCCGACGCCGCTTTTGAGCACACGGAACCAACGGCGCCCGTCACTGAGATCGTGACCCGAGACTCGGGGCTCCATCGTTCGCTCGGGAGGAGATCACGATGGGACGTTTCCTGGCAATCGCTGCGACACTCGGCATTCTGGTGGCACTGGGGTGGGCGGCAGCAGTCGGACCGTGGGCCTGGTGGGTGATCGGTGCCCTCGTCGCCGCCGTCATCGTTCTCGCGATCTACGATCTCACACAGAAGAAACACGCGATCCTGCGCAACTATCCGGTCGTCGGGCACCTGCGGTTTCTCCTCGAGAGCCTACGACCAGAACTCCAGCAGTACTTCATCGAACGCAACTGGGACGGTCGCCCCTTTGACCGCGACACACGCTCGATCGTCTATGAACGGTCGAAGGGCATCCACGGAGAGAAGGCCTTCGGCACCGAGCGCGACGTCAATGCTGAAGGCTATGAATATCTCGTTCATTCCACTGCCCCAATCCCCGCTCCTGCGACGCCGCCACGTGTCATCGTGGGCGGCCGCGACTGCTCACACCCCTACAGCATGTCCCTGCTCAACGTCTCTGCGATGAGCTTCGGTGCTCTGTCGCCCAACGCGGTGCGAGCGCTCAATCGCGGGGCGGAGATGGGCGGCTTCGCCCACGACACCGGCGAAGGCGGCATCTCGCCTTATCATCTTGAGAACAATGGTGACCTGATCTGGGAAGTGGGCTCCGGATACTTCGGCACACGCACCGACGAGGGCCGATTCGACCCGGATCAGTTCGCGCAGCAGAGTTCGCGTGATCAGGTCAAATGCGTGTCCCTGAAGCTGAGCCAGGGCGCAAAGCCAGGCATCGGCGGCGTCCTGCCTGCGGCCAAGGTCAATGCGGAGATCGCCCGGGCCCGAGGGGTCCCCCAGGGCGTGAAGTGCGTCAGTCCCCCGGCGCACTCTGCCTTCAGCACCCCGACCGAACTCATCGAATTCATTGCCCGCATGCGTGAACTATCTGGCGGGAAGCCCGCCGGCTTCAAACTGTGCGTCGGCTCCCGTATCGATGTGCTGGCGATCTGCAAGGCGATCAAGGACGTCGGCACGGCACCGGACTTCATCATCGTCGACGGCTCTGAAGGAGGAACGGGTGCGGCTCCTCTCGAGTTCGAGGATCACATGGGAACGCCCCTGACCGACGGGCTGCTCACCATGCACAATGCTTTGGTCGGCACCGGCCTGCGCGACCAGATCCGGATCGGGGCCAGCGGTAAGGTCGCTGCTGGCAACGACATCGTCAAACGCCTGGCCCAAGGAGCGGACTACACGAATTCGGCACGAGCGATGATGATGGCCGTCGGCTGCATTCAGGCCCAGATCTGCCACACCGGGCTCTGCCCTGTCGGGGTGACGACCCAGGATCCGAAGCGTCAGCGTGCCCTGCACGTCGGCGACAAGAGCGAACGCGTAAAGAACTACCAAGAAGCGACGGTCGAGCAGGCCGTCGAGATCATGGCATCAATGGGTGCCAGCAGCCCGCAGGAGCTGCGCCCGGAACACCTGCAGCGCAATATCTCCCGCAACGAGCACCGCTCCTATGCCGAACTCTACGAATGGCTGCAGCCGGGAGAGCTTCTGGCACAGCCACCGGAGTCATGGGCGAGGGACTGGGCGCGCGCCGACTCAGGAACGTTCCGGAACGCGTGACTCAAGGGTTCGTGCGACTCAGGGGTTCGTGCGACTCAGGGGTTCGTGCGACCCAGGGAAACGCGGGACTCAGCGGTGGGTGACCTTGCGCTTGAGGCTGCGGGAGAGCAGACCCGCCTCGTCGACGAGGAGGCGTCCGACGTCGTCATGATGTGCAGCGATGCGCATGGTCGGACCCGAGATTCCGATCGCCGCAACCACCTGACCGTCGACGCCGTACACGGGTGCGGCCAGGGCATCGAGTCCCTCTTCGAATTCCTCGTGCACGAGCGCATACCCACGTTCGCGCACCTCGGCGAGGTTGTCCATGAGCTCTTTCCGGGAGCCCAAGGTGTACGGGGTGCGGCGCTCCAACCGGCCAGCGGGAACCGGGATGATATCGAAGGCGTACATGATCTTGCCCAGCGCCGAGCAGTGCGGTGGCACCTCCACGTCGACCCAGTTCGTGGCGCCGAGGACGAAGGTCGAATCGACCTGTGCGACCTGCACGACACCTGTGGCACTGGGCACGGCGAGATTGACCGTCTCGCCGGTCTCCTCGCTCAGCCGCTGCAGCGTGGGATCGGCCGCCGTGACCAGCGTTTCGACCCGATCGAAGCGCGAAGCGTAGGTCGCGAAAAGGGATCCTCCACGATAGAGTCCATCGCCGTCACGTTCGACCAGACCGTTGCGTTCGAGGGCGGAGAGCAGGCGTGAGACCGTCGATCGTGCCAGCTCCGTCGACTCCACCACTTCTGTGTAGGAGATCGGGTCATCCGACTTCACCACCAGCGACAATATCTCTGCCGCGCGATCGATCGACTGGGTCCCATTGGTCATAGCGCTCAACTCCGTCGGGGAAAGATGTGCCGCGGCGCCATCGGCGCTCCGGCGGCATTCACCCTACATCACCCGTGATTGAACCCTGTTCGTGTTGTGTCATGTGAGTTACAGTTTCGAAATGAGCAACAGCGAGACGAATTCCGGCTCCGTGCAGTCAGTCGACCGCGCGGTCACGATCCTCGAGGTCATCGCCCGCACCGGGCTCGCCGGGGTCACCGACATCGCAGTCGAACTCGGCGTGCACAAATCGACCGCCTCCCGCATCGTGTCCACACTTGAGGCCCGCGGCCTCGTCGAACAGGACCAGCATCGCGGCAAGTACCGCCTGGGTCTTGGCATCCTCCGCCTTGCCGGAGCCACCACCGCACGTCTCGACATCGTCCAGGAAGCCCGCCCCATCGCGAAGCTCTTAGCAGAACGCACCGGTGAGACGATCAACGTCGCCGTCCTCTCCGACGGTGCGGCACTCTACCTCGACCAGGTCTCCGGCAGTGCCTCTGTCCAGAGCCACAACTGGGTCGGCCAGCGCATCCCCCTGCACGCGACATCGAACGGCAAGGTCCTCCTGTCGGGCCTGAGCGAGGCAGGCATCCGCGCCGCACTCGAAAAGAGACTGCCGACCTACACTCCGCACACGGTGACCGCGATCCCCCACCTGCTCGCTGAAGTCGCCGAGGTGGTCGCCGCCGGACACTCGATCGTCATCGATGAGCTCGAGATCGGCCTCACCGCCGTTTCTGCCCCGATTCGCAACGCCCACGGCGATGTCATCGCCTCGGTCTCTGCCTCGGGACCGGGGTTTCGCTTCACGGAGGAAAAGGTCGAAGCTGCCAAGGATCTGCTGGTGGCTGCGGCCGCCGACATCTCGTCACGGTTCGGCTGGCGCGAGAGCTGAGGAACGGTCGCCGAACAGACCCCTTGACACACCTCGGCGGGCGGAGGACGATCAGAGCACCTAGTTTCACATAGTGCGTCACGTTGCATAGTACACAACATGTGCCGTTGAAGGCGAAGATGCCTTCGGAGAGGAGCCTCCCGTGGCCTCCATTCCCGCCCAGGCCAGTGTCGTTGTCGTCGGTGCAGGCATCGTCGGCAACAGCCTCGTCCACCATCTGGCCGAGCTCGGCTGGAGCGACATCGTCCAGGTCGACAAGGGTCCGCTGCCCAACCCGGGCGGCTCGACCGGACATGCCTCGAACTTCATCTTCCCGGTCGATCATTCCCGCGAGATCACCGACCTCACCCTTGACAGCGTGCGTCAGTACAAGGAACTCGGCGTCTTCACCCAGTCCGGCGGCTACGAGGTCGCTCGCACCCAGGAGCGCATGCAGGAGCTGCGGCGCAGGATGGCCTCGGCCAAGGCCTGGGGCATCGAATCTCATCTGGTCACCCCCGAAGAGGTCGTCGAGAAGGTTCCGTTCCTCGACCCGTCGGTCATCGTCGGTGCCTTCTGGACGCCCAGCGTCGGCGTCGTCGACTCCGTCGGGGCGGGCACGACGATGCGCGAGTCCGCGCAGAAGAAGGGTGCTCTCACTGTGTCGCCGAACACCGAGGTGACCGGCATCGACGTCGAGGGCGGGTCGATCGCACGCGTGCACACCACGAAGGGTGCGATCGAGACCGACAAGATTCTCATCGCCTGCGGTGTCTGGAGTCCGCGCATCGCTGCCATGGCCGGTGCCGCGATCCCACTGACCCCGGCAGTGCACCAGATGATCAGCGTCGGCCCGGTCCCACAGCTGGCCGAACAGACGGGTGAGATCACCTTCCCCATAGTGCGCGATATGGACACCTTCTGCTACGAACGTCAGCACGGCTCGGACATGGAGATCGGCTCCTACGCCCACCGTGCAATTCTCCACGAGCCCGATGAGATCCCTTCGATCGAGGCCGCGAAGCTCTCCCCCACGGAGATGCCCTTCACCGACGACGACTTCGACCCGCAGCTCGAACAGGCCCTCGAACTCATGCCCGATGTGCTGTCCAACCCCGACGTCGAGATCCGCTACGCGATCAACGGTCTCCTGTCCCTGACTCCCGACGGTGCTCCCATCCTCGGCGAATCACCCGAGGTCAGAGGCCTGTGGTCGGCCGCAGCCGTGTGGGTCAAGGAAGGCCCGGGCGTGGGCCGGGCCGTGGCCGAGTGGATGACGAACGGCCTGCCCGAGGTCGACGTCCAGGGCGCCGACATCGCCCGCTTCCACCCGCACCAACGCACCCGCGAACACGTACAGGCCCGCACCTCGGAAGCCTTCATCAAGACCTACGGCATCGTCCATCCCGGCGAGCAGTGGAACTCCGACCGCAACGTTCGCCTCTCCCCCATGCATGAGCGCGAGAAGGAACTCGGCGCCGTCTTCTTCGAAGTCGCCGGCTGGGAACGCCCCCAGTGGTACGAATCGAATGCACCGCTGCTCGAAGAATTCGGCGACAAGGTCATGGACCGCACTGCGGAATGGGACTCGCGTTGGTGGTCGCCGATCACCAACGCCGAACACCTAGCGATGCGCGAGCGCGCCGGACTCGTCGACCTCTCAAGCTTCGTCATCTTCGATGTGTTCGGCCCCGCCGCCCTCGATGCCGTCCAGTCCATCGTGCTGGCCCAGATGGATGTGAAGATCGGCAGGGTCGTCTACACCCCGGTCCTCGACGAGGCAGGTGGATTCCGCTCGGACCTGACCATCATGCGACTGTCCCACGACCGGTTCCGCGTTGTCACGGGAGCCGCCCACGGCATGGTCGACGTCAAATGGTTCGCCGATCGGCTCCCGAAGACAGGTGCCCAGATCGCCGACCTCACATCGTCATGGACGACGATCGGATTGTGGGGACCGCGGGCACGCGACATCCTCTCCCAGGTCACGAACGCAGACGTCTCCCACGAAGCCTTCAAGTTCGGCACGGCCCGGACCATCGAGATCGGCTCGCTGACGGTGCTGGCCTCCCGCATCTCCTACGTCGGTGATCTGGGCTGGGAACTCTACGTCCCTATGGAATCCGGACTCAAACTCTGGGACGTCCTCACCGAGGCCGGAAAAGAGCACGGTCTCGTACCGGTGGGACTCGGCGTCTACGGCACCACGGGCCGCATCGAGAAGGGCTACCGCGCCTTCGGTGCCGAACTCGACTCCGACCGCACCGTCATCGAGGTCGGCATGGCCCGACCGAAGGTGAAGTCGCAGAACTTCGTCGGCCGCGACGCCCACCTGCGACACCGCGAGGAGGACCCGAAGGCTATCCTGTGCTCACTCACGGTCGACGATCATACAAGCGCCAGCGGCGAGAAACGCTACATGCTCGGCGGGGAACCCATCCAATCCAAGGACGGCGGGCCGCTGGTCGACGGGCACGGGCACCACTCCTTCGTCACCTCGGCGGGGTCTGCCCCGAGCCTGGGCAAGCATGTCCTCATGGCCTTCCTCCCTCCCGCCGAGGCGGTCCTGGGCAACCAGCTCACCGTCGTCTACATGGAGGAGGCCTACCCCGTCACGGTGGCCTCGATCGACGCCACGCCCCTCTTCGATCCCGACAACGAGAGCATCAGGAGGTAGGCCGTGGACATCCTCGTCTGCATCAAACGCATCCCCGACATCTCGGGCCAGATCACGCTCAACGAATCCGGCACGAACATCGACGACTCAAGCCTGGGCCACACCACCTCGGCGCACGAGGAATGCGCGGTGGAGTTGGCCATCCAGACCGCGGCTGCCACCGGCGGCACGGTCACAGTACTGACGTTGGGCCCCGCCGAGGCGGTCGAACAGCTGCGCGCAGCCGTAGGCGTGGGCGCCAACGACGGAATCCTCATCGAAGCCGACAATCCCGAGGCGTTCGGCCCCGAAGACATCGCCTCGATCATCGGTGACGTCATCCGTGATCGCGCCGAGGAGGGCCAGAACTTCGATCTCGTGCTGCTGGGCAATGATGCCGCCGACACCGGTGATTTCCAGGTTCCCATCCGTCTGGCCTATGATCTCGAATACCCGGTGCTGACCGGGATCCAGACGCTGAGTGCGCCCGGGGGTTCCGGCGGCTCCGGCGCGATCGAGGCCCACGGGATCGGGCCGGCCGGGACCGAGGCCTTCTCCCTCGAGCTGCCCGCCGTCATCGCCGTCCAGGAGGGCGGTATCGACCCGCGCTATCCATCGATCACCGGTCGAATGAAGGCGAAGAAGGCTCGCATTGCCGAATATGTGGCGCCCGAGCCGGGTGCCGGAAATCCGCGCATCGGCCTCGAATTGCCGCCGGAGAAGGCAAGCGCGGTCACGATCCTCGGCGAGGGCCGTGACGCTGCCGGTGCCTTGGTCGATATTCTCGAAGAGATCGGAGTGATCAGGTCATGACTCTCGTATACGTCGAAACCGATGAGAGTGGTCAGGTGCAGCTGACCTCCGCCGAGGCGCTCACCTTCGCCCGTACGAACGCGGACGTCCTCGCCGGTTCGGTCCTCGAAGCTGCCGTCATCGGCTCGCTCACCGAGTCAGCCCACAAGCAGCTCGCAGCACTCGGCGTGGACCGGATCCACCACCTCGAGTCTGCGGACCTTGAGGCCTATTCAGCCGCAGCCTGGGCTCAGGCTCTCGTCGACATCGCGCCGGAGACCGGGACGGTTCTGGCCTCGGGGACTCCGCGCGGGATGGAGCTCATGACACATGTGGCCGTGCGCATCGGTGAGCGGATGGCGGCCAACGTCGTGGCCGCCGACGACGAGGGTCTGCTGCGACAGGTGCTCGGTGGGACCGCGTTCGAACGCCTCCGACTCGGCGGTGACCTGCAGGTTCTTACGGTCGCCGGCCACGCCTGCAACCCGGAGGAGACCACACCGACGACACCGGAGGTCCTCACGCACTCCCCCGAAACCGCGGAGGAGGATCTGCGCACCCGCGTGCTTCGCACCGAAGTCGAAACCACCGATGGCAATGACACGACAGGGCTGACTCAGGCCAGAGCCGTCGTCGGAGCCGGTCGCGGAGTCGGTTCGGAGAGCGGATTCGGCGAGGTCCTCGAACTCGTCGACCACCTCGGCGGGGCCCTGGGAGTCTCTCGCGTGGTCACGGGTCTGGGCTGGCGACCGCATTCCGAACAGGTCGGTCAGACCGGCAGTCGGATCACCCCCGATGTCTACATCGCGTGCGGAATCTCCGGCGCGATCCAGCACATGGCCGGAATCGAGGGCGCGAAGACGCTCATCGCGATCAACACCGACGAGGAGTCGACGATGGTTCAGCGCGCCGATTACGCCATCATCGGCGATCTCCACGAGGTCGTCGGCGCCGTCAACGAGGAGATCAGGAACCGTCGCGGCTGATGTCGCTCACAGGCCCAATTCGGCGATCACCGCGTCGGTGTCGGCACCGATAACCGGTGCCCGCCGAGGTTGGCCTGCACTGTCCGCGCCACCTGAGGTGGCCGCGCCAGTTGAGGTGGGGGTGCCTGTTGAGGTGGGGGCAGTTGCCTGGCCGAACCTCGGTGCCGGTGCGGGTTGCTCGATTCCGGCCTCATCGGTGTAGAAGAGTCCGCGGTACTGGTTATGAGCATCGGTCTTCGCCTCAGCCATGGTGCGGACCGGTTCGACGCAGGCGTCGCTGTCGGCGAAGAGTTCTTCGAGTTCAGCCAAGGTGCGTGAGGCGAGCTCCTCGGCGAAGACTGGCCGCATGAGGGGCCAGTGCTTCGGCTGCCAATGGTTGATCTCGCCCAGCGGTTCGGGCAGGCGGTCCTCGATGTCGAGAGTGCGGATGAATTCGGCGAAGAAGGCCGGTTCGATGCAGGCAACGGACACGTACCTGTCATCGGCGGTGGGATAGACGTCGTAGAACGGTGCTCCGGAATCCAGGAGGTTGCGCCCGCGTGCGTCGTGACGCCACATGCCGACCTCGGAGAAGCCATGCATCATCGAATACAGGAGATTCGCGCCGTCGATCATGGCGGTGTCGACGACGGTGCCGATGCCGCTGGTGCGGGCACTGGTGAGGGCGCCGAGAACGCCGACGACGAGGAGCATGCCGCCCCCACCGAAATCGCCGATGAGGTTTGCGGGGAACTGCGGTGGCCCATCAGCGCGACCGAGCTGGTTGAGCAGTCCGGCAGAGGCGATGTAGCCCAGGTCGTGCCCGGCCTTCTGCGCCTTCGGTCCGTCCTGTCCGTAGCCGGTGATGCGGCCGTAGACGAGGGCAGGATTGAGCGCGTGGAGATCGTCAGGGCCCAGGCCCAAGCGTTCCGCGGCGCCTGGGCGGAAGCCTTCGATGACGATGTCGGACTTCGCAGCCAGGGACCGGGCGAGGTCGATGCCGGCTTCGGACTTGAAGTCTGCGGTCATCGACCTTTTGCCACGGTCGAGAACAGGGTTCATGGGCTGGCCGGCTGTCTTCGGCGGATCAAGGCGAATCACCTCGGCGCCCATATCTGCCAACATCATTGAGGCGAAGGGGCCGGGGCCGATTCCGCCGAGGTCGAGGACACGCACGTCTTTGAGCACTGTCATGATTTCCTTTCGTCGATCTGTCCTGTTTAACTATAGAACGATCGATCAGGTCCGAAGAGGCAGCAGGGCCGCACCCGACGATAAGAGGTCCCGGTGATCTGGATCGTCCGGTCGCCCTGGTAGCGTCCCATAGTCGGAGGTGGAGAGTCTCCGAAGCAGATGAGTCGAAAGGTTGTCTGTGAAGACATTCGAGTATTCCCCAGAGGTTCGCTGGTCCGATCAGGATCTGCTGGGTCATGTGAACAATGCCCGCATGATCACCCTCATCGAGGAGTGCCGCATCAGGTGGCTCCACGAGGCCAAGGCCGGGAGCTTGACCGGCGGTGGCATGCTCGTCGCCAACCAGTCGATCGACTACCTGCTCCCCGTCATGTACGGCCCCGAACTCACAATGACGGTGACCATCAAGAGGATCGGCAACTCCTCATTCACCGTCCACACCCGCGGTGACCAGAGCGGCCAGAAGGTGTTCAACTCTGACGTCGTCCTCGTCCACATCGACCGGGAGACCGGCAAGCCCTCGCCGATCCCCGAGGGCATTCGCAGCATCCTCGGGGAATACCTCGCCGAAGCCGACTGATGACTCAGTGGACCATCGGCGCGCAGATGCAGGCTCGGTTGCCGTCGGGATCCTCTAGAACCCAATAGGACGGAGCAGCTGTGTCGCTGACGAGGTGGCCGCCCGCAGCGAGAGCTGCAGCAATCCGTCCTTCGGCCTCGTCATGGCTCACCCAGACATCGAGATGCCAACTCTGCGGGACGGCTGACTCCGGCAGAGGGAACCGGCTGTCGTCTCGTGGCCTCTGCCACCACAGCAGCGTATTCACCTGACCAGTTGGGTCGACGAGGTCACCACCCGCATGCACTCCCGCAGGTTCACCGCCGAGGAGTGCCGCGTAGAAGTCGGACACTCGATCACTTGAATTCGTGTCGAGAGCGAATTCGGCCTGCATCAGGCTTGCGGTGTCAGCACTCAGGTCCGCTTCAGCGGCGATCGTGCTGATCTTTCGAGCGAGAGTGATATCCCGTTCGGTCACGCCGCCGACGTCGTGACTGCCCACAGTCACGGTGACACCGGTCTTCGTGAGAGTGATGTCGGGGGCATGGTTCGACAGTTCTGCCGCCTCCCCGACCGCGTTGACGAAGGCAAGACCTCGGCCGAATTCGTCGGTTCTGAATCTGGCCCTGATCGGCCCTGCCAACTGCCGCCAGTCCTCGAGGTCAGCGTCGAAGATCTGCGAACTGGTGAGAACGCCATCGTGTCCCACAACTCGCTCCTCCCGTGATGCGTGTGCGTTTGGTCGCAGGAGTCACGCTATCGGAGGAATGGTGCCTCTGCGAGAAGATGGCCGTTCTGTTCATGCTCGGCCAGGCCTCGTGCCCATAGCCTGGGAACATGAAACTCGACGCGATCTCAATCATCACCGCAGACATGTCCGCAGCAGTGCGGTTCTACTCCGCACTCGGCCTCGACTTAGTCGACGGCGGCGCGGATGCTCCGCACACGGAGTTCTCCTCGGGCACCCTCCGCCTGCTCCTCGACACTGAGGCGGTCATGCTCAGCATCGATCCCGAATGGACCTGGCCGACCGGTGGCCACAAGATGTCCCTGGCCTTCGACTGCTCCACCGCCGAGGCGGTTGATACGACATTTACCCAGCTCACTGCCGGTGGTGCGGGTTCAGATCCCGTGGCCGGAGTCGTTCACGAACCTTGGGATGCGTTCTGGGGTCAGCGGTACGCCGTGGTCTCCGATCCCGACGACAACTATGTCGACCTCTTCGCGGCACTGGGTTCACCGGCCCAGCAGTGACTTCTCGTCTCTCCACAGATAGGCCGCATCGGCGTAGCCCGTTGCGGTTGCGGCCGCTGTGCGGGTGGAGCCTGCGTCGATGAGTGCCCGTGCGGCCTGCCAGCGCAGGACCTTCGACAGGTGTTTGGGTCCGTAGACGAACCATGCGGAAGACAGCCTCCGCAGCTGTCTGGGTGAGTATGCGAACTGTGCGGCCACCTCGGCGATGTCCAACAGCCGCCTCTGCCCGACACCGGGTCCGGGCTCGGGGACGGTTGCGAGACTGCCTGCAGTCACCACAGCATCGAGAGGGGTCACCCTGTCGGCGAGCTCGGCCGCCGAGGTGGCCAGCAGCTGCGGGAGCACGCCGGGGTCGAAGCGCAGACCCACGACCGGCTGGGCTGCACCACTCGTCGACGCAGAATGGAAGGTTCGTGCGGTGGAGTCTGCTCCGGCGACGACGAGGGAATCGATGACGATGAGATCCATGCAGCCGTCGGGCACGATGAGGGAAGGCTTCGACGGGACGCTCACAGCCACCTCGGCGAGGGCCGATGTCGGGCGGGCGTCGGGGGCCGACGTCCACAGCGAAGCGCGGAGCCTGGGGATGCGCATCTCCGTGTACATAGGGGCGCTCGTCCTTCTTCAGTTTCGAGCGGTATTCTTGAAACTCGTCGGCAGTCTCCCGAGTCGACGCCGCCTCCAATTCCAACGCTGTCTGTTCTCAGACTAGCCGGTACTCGACTCCCCAGGAAGGAACAATGGCAACTGCATCCCCCTCGACGTCTTCAGCACGTCGGCAGGCACGGCATGTCACTGTCTTCCTCGACGTCGATGGAGTCCTCAACTCGTACCCAGTACCCAAACTGCGCATCATGATCGAAGGGCGCAAGAAGCTGCAGGCCTGGCATTACGAACTGCACTACAAGCCCGCGGTGATCGCGTTCTTCGATCGTCTCGTCGAAACCCATGAAGTCGATGTCGTATGGCTCTCCACCTGGTCAGAGCGGTGTAAGACGGAGTTGGAGCCGAAGTTCGGTCTGCGCAACTCCTTCGACGTCATCGAGATGCCAGATGAGACCCACAACCGGTACGCCAACGATCCGCACCTGTGGTGGAAGGCCCGTGCCATGGAGGAGTGGCTCGCAGCGCACGAGCAAGGTCGGGCCGTGTGGATCGATGACGATCTCGCCGCACCAGCCACCCACGACTACTTCGTCGAGCACTATTCGACGAGCAGACTCAAACTCATTGCTCCGAAATTCGCGCAGGGCCTGACGAAGGCGCACCTGAAGGAGATCAAGGAATTCGCCTACCCGAAAGAGGCTTCATGACACGTATCGGTCTGCTCGATTCCGGTCTGGGGCTGCTCGGCACCGCAGATGCACTCTTCCATCTGGCACCTCATGCCGACCTGGTTCTCGCGATGGACCCGGATTTCACCCCGTATGGCAGCCTCAGCCCCGAAGCGCTTGAGGCCAGGGCACTGAATTCTGCGGCCGTGCTCGCCGAGTGGGACCCAGATGCGATCGTCATCGCCTGCAACACCGCCTCGGTCCAAGCCCTGGAGGCCGTACGCGCCCGCTACGAACCTGACATCCCCGTCATCGGCACCGTCCCCGCGGTGAAGATGGCGGCCGGCACCGGGCAGGACTTCGCCATCTGGGCGACCCCGGCAACAACGGGCAGCGCCTATCAGCAGAACCTCATCGGCGCCTTCGCCGCCGAGGTGACCGTGTCCAAAGTGGCATGTCCGGGCCTCGCCGAGGCGATCAATGAAGCTGATCTGCCCACCATCGACTCCGCGATCGACGCAGCCCTGAACCAGATGGACCCCGGCATGGAGACCATCGTGCTCGGGTGCACCCACTACGGCTTGGTCGCCGAGCGGATCATGGCCGCTCGGGCGGGGGCGATCACGCTCTTCGACTCCCCGATTCCAGTGGCGAAGCAGACCCTGCGCAGAATCGGCGTCGAAGCACACGGGCTGAGCCCGAACCAGCCCGATACCGGTGAGGTCATCGCCACCTATGCCTCGGGCCGCCGAATCCAACTGCCACGGTCCCTTGATGCCTATCCTGCGGGCAAACGCCTGCTGGCTCGGGAACGGGCAACCGCAACAACGCTCTGAGTCACTAGCGATTCTGCTCACAGACCCTGGACGAGTGCGCGACTCCTTGAACCGTCGCCGAGAGTCGGATCGGCATTATCATCCGGCCGGGTCTTTTTTGCCGCAACGGGGTTAATCTGAAAGGACAGGCAATCGTCTGAGGAGGCGGTTCGATGTTCTTCCTGTACATCATCTTCGGTCTGATCGTGCTCGGTGCCATCGGCTTTGGAAACAGTCTGAAGATCGTCAAACAGTACGAGCGCGGTGTCGTGTTCCGCTTGGGCCGAGTCAGCAGTGAACCCAAGCGCCCCGGGATGACAGCCATCGTCCCATTCGTGGACAAGCTGGAGAAGGTCAATCTGCAGATCATCACCATGCCGATCCCAGCCCAGGAAGGCATCACCCGTGACAATGTCACCGTCCGGGTTGATGCCGTCATCTACTTCAAGGTCGTCGACCCCAAGCGGGCCATCGTCGATGTCGAGAGCTATCAGCTCGCCGTCGGGCAGGTGGCGCAGACGTCTCTGCGTTCGATCATCGGTCAGAGCGAACTCGACGATCTGCTCACCAACCGGGAGCGGCTCAATCAGGGGCTGGCCATCATGATCGACAGCCCGGCCGTCGACTGGGGTGTCCACATCGACCGGGTCGAGATCAAGGACGTCGCCCTGCCCGAGTCGATGAAGCGTTCGATGTCGCGTCAGGCCGAGGCCGAGCGGGAGCGTCGCTCACGGGTGATCATCGCCGATGGTGAGTTCCAGGCCTCGGCCAAGCTCGCTCAGGCCGCAGAGTCGATGGCGGATACGCCGGCAGCTTTGCAGCTGCGTCTGCTCCAGACGATCGTCGAAGTCGCTTCCGAGAAGAATTCGACACTGGTTCTGCCCTTCCCGGTCGAGCTGCTCCGTTTCCTCGAGGGGAACACACCCAAGGCGGCGACACCCTCAGCCGAGGACGTCCCCGCGGGGACGTCGAGCAGCGACAGCACCACCTCGGCAGCAAATGCCTCGTTGAGTGCCACCTTCGGAGCAAAGGACACCGAACACTCGCTGGATGATCTGGGCGGAATGGTCCGGGCCCTCTCCGGTTCCATGCGGCTGAATGAGTCGATGAACCTGCCCGCGTCGCTCAAGCTGCCCGGCAGCGAGAACGGCACGGCCACCCCGGCGAGCAGAGCCGCGAACGACGAAAAGACGCCGACATGATCGGCGGTGTTCAGCGAGCTTCCATCCCGAGTGACTACGCTTGAGACATGGACCTGAAACGCACCAGCAGATCAGTCATCGTCAACGGCGTCATCGCGATTCTCGTCGGATTGCTGATGTTGGTTTGGCCTGGCACCAGCGCCGAGGTGGTCGTGCGCATCTTCGCCATCTGGCTGGCCGTCATCGCCGTTTCATCCTTCGTCCTGGCGCCGAAGGGCACGCGTTCGGGAAGTCTGGTGGCTCGTTCCGTCCTGTTGATTCTGCTGGGCGCGCTCATCTTCTTCTCGCCCATGCTGTTCGCATCCTTCGTCACCATATTGACCGGGTTCGCGGTCATCTTCTTCAGCTTCCTCGCGGTCACTGCCTCCCTGTTCATTCGCCGCGTCGGGGTGCGCATGTGGTGGCTGTTGACCATCATCGGAGTCGCCGGAATCATCCTCGGCGGATTCTTCCTCTTGGATCCGGGCGCCGGCATCACCACATTGATCTTCACTCTGGCGGGCTTCATCGTCGTCGTCGGCATCGCCTTGGTCGCACTCGGGTGGCGTCTGCGTAAGACCGCTCAGAGGATTCGTCAGGACCCGCACCGCAGGCCACCAGAGGACGGTGGCGGCGACGTCATCAGCGGCGAGATCATCGAATAGGCCTCGACCGCCTCGGCGAGGTCAGCCACCAGTCGCCGGCCGGACCACTTATCGCCGGCAGTCCAGTTGCCAGGCGGACCAGTTATCGCCGAGGGCACAGGTTACAGCTGGTCCGCTCGGCGATAGCTGGTTCACTCGATGTTCTGGTCCGCCGGCTTCCGATGAATTCGGGCAAAACCCTGGATCATTGGCAAGGTCCCGTGCTAGCTTATTGACCATGGGAACATTAAATCGCAGCGCAACGACAGCGCTGAGCTTCTACATTCGCAATCGCCGCGCCTGACAGCGCGCTCGATTCACTTCCTGTGATCCGCTGACCTCATCGAAGTCTCGGCACCACCGGTCCGTTGATGGACTGGTCGCCGCCGAACCGATCGAGCAGGATCTGTAGCAGCGCGTTGTCGACCCGGACAGTCATCAGCATCCGGGGCGAAGCCGCAATTCTCTGACACATGTCTTTGCGCATTGCGCTGCCTTGGGTGCTCCCTTCTTCACTTCCGGAGCGCGCCCATGCGACCTCATTCATCATTCGGCGGCCGACACGAACTCGGCCAGAACTTCCTGCGTTCACCCTCAGCCCTCAACACGATCGCGAACCTCACCCGCGCCACCGCCGGCCCGATCCTGGAGATCGGACCCGGCACCGGCGCAGTGACTGCCCAGCTCTACAAGCTCGGGCGACCACTCACGCTCGTGGAACTCGACGAAACGAGGATCAGTCACCTTGAACACACATTCCCGCGCGCCCAGGTCGAGCACGCAGACATCCTGACAACCCGGCTCGACCAGCCGGTGATCGTCGGCAGCCTGCCATTCCACCTGACCACACCCATTCTGCGCAGACTCCTGCGCGCCAGGAAATGGCAGAACGCCATCCTGCTCACTCAATGGGAGGTCGCGCGCAAACGCGCCGGAGTCGGCGGTTCAACCATGCTGACGGCCCAGTGGACTCCCTGGTTCAACTTCCGCCTCATCGAACGCGTACCCGCCCACGCCTTCACACCGAAGCCCAGCGTCGATGGTGGAATCCTCACCATCGATCGCTTAGAAGCCAGCCTCGTGCCGGACCGGCACAGGTCTCATTACCAACAATTCGTCCGCACAGCCTTCACCGGACGCGGACGTGGGATGAAAGGAATCCTCACGACGATGGACCTCACTGACCGCACCACGCTGCAATCGACCATGGACCGCAACGACGTCAGAGGAGACACCTTGCCACGAGACCTCGAACCCCAACAGTGGGCCGGACTGTACTCGGCCCTCGGCACGACCGAGACAAGCACCACGAAGAACCCACCAGCTGCACAGAAGCAGAGCAGGAAATCACAGAAGAAGGGAAACACCATGCGAAACGACAAACGACACAAGAACCCCAGCGTCGCGGCCGGAACGGGAGAGATCCCCGTGATTGCAGAGAAACCGGTGATCACGGGCGAGATTCCCATCGTCGGCGCCGACCAGGCGGCAAAGAAGCTCGAGGCCCAGATTCCGGGAGTCGACCCTGAGGCCAAGACGAAGAGCCACGACAAGGGACACCTGCAGGCCGAGCGCGGTTTCATGCCGCAGCACGGCAAGCCGTCCCAGCCTCAGCCGCGATGGAATCTGCCACGGCGCCAAGGCTGACGGCTGACGGCTGACGGCTGACGGCCACACCACACGCGGGCACGAGCCAATCGTGCCCGCGTGTCCATCATCACAACCAGAATTCCCCTCGGCAGACATACTCACTGAGCTCGGATCAGATGGCGGCTGCATACCATCTGACCAGGAACTTCACGTAAACACGAGATAGACTACGGCTATTGTGCATCTCCTGTTCGCCGGAGGAGCTGAATGTGTTCATCTTCCATTCATCAACCCCTTAACCTTGCGGACACCCAGAGTGCGAATCATGGGAGACAGCTGGAAATACATCTCATGATCCTCGCTAGGAGACGCGCATGACCCAGGCTCTGGCACCAGAGACCTTCACGCCGGCGCAGACCGTCGGCCGCAGCAATGATCGTCGCTGGCACCTGGCTTTCGGTCTGCTGCTCGCGGTCACTCTCATCGCCTTCACTTTGTGGTCGTTCGGCTATGTCAGCCAGGGCGCACCACGCATGGTGCTGATCACGACAGTCATCTTCGGTGCGTTCATGGCCTTCAACATCGGCGGCAACGATGTGGCGAACGCCTTCGGCACCTCGGTTGGTGCAGGCACCCTGACGATGAAGCAGGCGCTCCTTGTTGCGGCTGTCTTCGAGGTCAGTGGTGCGCTGCTGGCCGGCGGCGATGTCACTGACACAATCAAAAGCGGAATCGTCGACCTGGGTGCGGTCTCCCTCGACCCGATGGAGTTCGTCTACATCATGATGGCCGCCCTCCTCGGTGCGGCAGTGTGGCTGTTGATCGCCACCCGCATGGGCTGGCCGGTCTCGACTACGCACTCGATCATCGGCGGCATCATCGGCGCCTCCCTGACCATCGGCTTCGTCACCGGCACCGGAGGCTTCGCCATGGTGCAGTGGTCAGAGGTCGGCATGATCGCTATCTCATGGGTCCTCTCCCCCGCGCTCGGCGCACTCGTCGCCTTCCTCATCTACGGGGCGATCAAGAAGTACGTCCTCGGCGATGCCCTGTCAAAGACCCTGAAACCCCACATGCTGGCCCCCACCGGCGAAAGCAGCCACGCTGCAGACGCCGGAATGGACCTTAAGCGCGATCCAGATACCACGGCTTCGGCCGATCAATCGGTCGGTTCACACTCCACACTTCAACGTTGGGTTCCGCTCATCGCCGCAGGCGGTGCCGTCATCCTCACCGCAATGCTCCTGTTCAAGGGCCTGAAGAATCTCGACGTTACAGTCGGCGCCGTCGGAGGCACCCTCATCATGGCGATGATCGGCCTCGCCGTGTGGATGGCAGTATTCGTCTTCGCCAAGACCCTGCGCAAGCAGACAGTTCCCCGTGCGACCTACGTCCTCTTCTCCTGGATGCAGGTGTTCACCGCCTCGGCGTTCGCCTTCAGCCATGGCTCCAACGACATTGCGAACGCGATCGGGCCCTTCGCCGCAGTCCTCGACGTACTCAAGACCGGCAACATCAGCTCCGAGGCATCCGTCCCCTTCGCCGCCATGCTCACCTGCGGGATCGCCCTCGTTGCCGGCCTCTGGTTCATCGGCCGCAAGGTCATCGCCACGGTCGGGACCAAACTCACAGAGATCCACCCTGCATCCGGCTTCGCCGCCGAGCTCGCCGCCGCGACCGTCGTGATGGCGGCTTCAGTCAGCGGTCTGCCCGTCTCTTCCACCCATATCCTCATCGGTGCGATCATCGGCGTAGGTCTGGTCAACCGATCGGCGAACTGGAAGCTGATGAAGCCGATCGCCATGGCTTGGGTCATCACCCTGCCGGCCGCCGCGAGCATCGGTGCCATCAGCGTCCTCACCTTACGCACGTTCTTCGGCTGACCCTCCGATAGTCGCCTCGGCGGCCTGCACAGCGGGCCGCCGAGGCGACTTCCTCATTCACCGACACCGGTGGGGATATCGACACCGACGGTTCCGCTCCTGACATCCGTGTCAGCCTCTGCCGCTAGAATCATTCACACGTTCACGAGTCGTGGCCATCGGTACCTGGCCGGCCACGCGGCAACCCGTCATCGACCGGGTGCCCCAGGGATAGAACGGGTCAGCGCCACATGGCGTTGGCAAGATTCGATCCGGGCGCATGGTGCCCGAGAAACGAGTGTCACTGTGTCTCACGAGGCAACCGAACGCTGGCCGGGATTCTCCGAAACAGAAGCCCTCGAATGGAGCCGTGTGATCCTCCACCATTCTCCTGGCCCCCTACCAGCCAGCATCAAGGCTCAGATGTCGGCGGCGATCAGGAGAGGCACTCCTGTCGCGGCACCTGGTTGGGCTCGGACGGCCGGTCAGGCACGCGACTGTGGATTCACACCGATCCTCTACCACTCACTATTCGCAGTGCTCCATGCGATCGATCCGAATTCCTTCAGGTCACATCCGCACCATCGCCAGGTCACCCACCGCAACCAAGTTCCGGGCGTCCCGTTCGAAGCCGAGCTCTGGCAAGAGTGGCCACGGCTGGTGCTCAAAGAGGGTTTCTCACCGGGGACAGCGGCCGAACTGGTGCTCCTGTTCGCGACATCAACCTGATGCCTTCAGATACACCGCCGAGGCGACCGGACGATCCACGTCTATGCGTTTCACGTCGCCCTGTCCTGCTCCGGGCTGCTCCGATTCGAAAGGTTCGCTGAACACCGAAATCGAGACAGCTCCGCCGCTTTCTCTCTCGGTGACGTCGAGGCGTGCACCCGGGCGCACCCCCACCTCGGCGAGGTGGGCAAGGACTGAGGGATCCGCGTCCGAGACCCGGATGACCGTGTAGGACCCGGGTTCCGCCTCAGCGAGGAGCAGCGAGGAACCATGGGACTCGATCTTCCCGTCGGGGCCGGGGATCGGGTCCCCGTGAGGATCGGCCTGGGGACGGCCGAGGAACGCGTCGATGCGATCGACAAGCCGATCCGAGGCCGCATGTTCGAGGATCTCCGCCTCGTCGTGGACTTCGTCCCAGCCATACCCCAGGGATTCGACGAGGAACGTTTCGAGCAGGCGATGCCTGCGCACCATCGATAGGGCTATCGTCTCCCCCTTCGAGGTCAGCACCGGAGGACGATAGGGCACGCGGACGATGAGCCCGAGCTCGTCGAGACGTTTGAGCACCTCGGTGACGTTGGCCTTGGTGGTGCCGAAGCGGTTCGCCAACTCGGTGGCAGTCATCGGTGTCCCGCCCCATTCCTGAGCCGACCAGATCGCCTTGAGATAGTCCTGGCTGACCTCGGAGACTTCGCCTGCACGCATGCGCTCAGCGTAGCCCATGGGATCAGAATCGGTCCTCATCGACAGTCGAGGGTGAGACCTGAGCAGATCCAGTGCGATGAATGCCGGACGGCCGTTGAGATCTGACGATGCTGCCGACCCGGGCCCGAGTCTGGCCTTCGGCTCAGGTCAAGTCTGGCTCTTGCGCCGACAGGAGGGGTCACGGATCTGGAACATCTTTCGTCTGCGGGAAAAGATACAGCCTGGAAGAATCACAGTATGAGGATGAGGACGCATAGATTGAGCACGACCCTGGTCTATGGAGTGACGCTCGCACTATTCATGTTGGTCATCTTCTTCCTTACGAACGCCGGCATCGACCCGCGTGCCAACCGCATCGGTGATTTCGACCCCAAAGGCGCCGCGACGGTGTGCTTCGGCCTGCTCGGCCTCTATCACTCGATTGCGATCATCTTCTTCGACGAGGATGACTCATCGAAGCCAGCCGCTGCGGCCGCCGATTCCCACCTCCCCAGGGCACCCGATTCGTACACCGGTTTCATCCGACAGTCCTGGTACAAGGTGCTGTCGGTGGGGCTCATCTTCGCGGTCTTCTGCGCAGCCTCGGTGTTCATCTGGCATTCGTTTGCCGAATTCCCGGGAAGTCCGGGAACGGTGTGGGGTGACTACGCCACATCGCCAGTTCCTGCCCTCACCCTTTTCCTCCTGTGCTGGGCCAGCACCAATATCGGGTTCATGTTCGCCTCCATCGCCGAGGCGTTCAACCGTGATCGGTTCGGTCTCTTCATCACGGCGATGGTCATCATGTTCATCGTCTCCCTCGGAGTCACTGTCGGTTTCATATTCCTCCCGGAGCAGTCGACAGGCCCGGCGCTGACGATGGCCGCATTCGCTCTGCCTTTGACCCTGATCGCCGTCATCGGTGCCCGCGCCTGGGCAATCGCCCGAGTGAATCGCTACGATGCGAACCACCCCCGACTGAGTGCTCGGGAGAGACGGCGTTCGGAGCAGTTCGGCCCCGATCTTCAACGCCGGCCGGCTCCAGGTCCGCCGCCGTTCGACATGCTCCGAGATGGAGAGGAACTGCTCATGCACTTCAAGAGCGAGCGAACCCCAGAACCGCAGATGCTCATCGCCACGAATCAAAGGTTCGTCCGTGCCTCGATCCTCGGATCCGATCGGACCTTCATTCTCGAACAGGCCAGTCCCGGGCAGCTCCTCGGCGCCAGCTCTGAGCGCGTAGGCCACGATCTGATGACCACTGCGCACTTCCGCGACCGCCAGGACATGCGCGTCGTCGGTGGAGATCCCGAGCAGTCCCGTGCCTTCGCCGAGGCGGTCACCCGTCTCGCACGAACCGGACAGCTCCGCAGCTGAGAGCAGACTGGTCCGCGGCTGAGAACCGGACCGTCACGGCACCTCCTCACTGCCTCTGCCGGGCTACGCGGGCTGCCTGAAGCTAGCGAACTCGCCCTGAAAATAGGGGGCGGAGTCCCTGGCAATACCCCGAGAGTCTAGTATGTATCGGTGCCCTTTTGGGCGAGTCCAGAGTTCCCGACCGGAGGTTATGCGTGCAGGATCCCAACGATGAGATGAAACGGCCGATCGTCGAGCGTGAGCGCTTCGGCGGAACCGACAGACCTGCCCGAGACGTCGATCGCGAGAAGCTCCCTCCGATCTCCAGCACGGAGATGAGCCGCGGTCCAGCGGAGCTCACGGATGAGCGGGGATCTCGCGTCAACTGGAAGGTCTTCCTCATCTCCTCGGCGGTGATCCTCGCCTTCTCCGTGTGGGCGATGCTCATGCCTGACTTTGCGCAGTCGACGATGAAGTCGATCGTCGACTGGATCGCGACCAACCTCGGTTGGTATTACGTCCTCACCGTCACCGTCGTCATCGCCTTCGTCCTCTGGGTCGCTTTGTCTAAGGAAGGCTCGGTCCGGCTGGGACCAGACCATTCCCGGCCGCAGTACAACCTGTTCACCTGGGTCGCGATGCTCTTCGCCGCAGGTGTGGGCATCGACATGCTCTTCTATTCGGTGACCGGACCGATCACCCAGTTCCTTCAGCCTGTCAATGCCGATCCCGAATCAGCGGCCGCCGCCCAGGACGCTGTTGTGTGGACCATGTTCCACTACGGCATCGCCGGCTGGTCGATGTACTCGCTGCTGGGTATGGCCATGGGCTACTTCGCCTACCGCTGGGGGATGCCCCTGTCGATCCGTGCGGTCCTCTACCCGCTGCTGGGCAAGCGTGTGCGCGGGGCCACCGGTGATGTCATCGACATCTTCGCCCTCGTCGGCACCGTCTTCGGTGTGGCCACCTCGATGGGGATCGGCGTCGTCCTGCTCAACGTCGGATTCTCCGAACTCTTCGGCCTCCCGCAGGGCCTCGGCCTCCAGATCGCCCTTGTCCTCGTCGCAGTCGTCATGACGATCGCGGCCTGCACCTCGGGTGTGGACAAGGGCATCCGCCTGGTCTCCGAGCTCAACCTGTGGTCCTGTGCCGCGATGATGCTCTACATCCTGATCACCGGCAAGACCGCGTTCCTGCTCAACGCCATGGTCGAGAACATCGGGCGCTTCATCTTCACCCTGCCCGAGCGGACCCTGGCCACCTTCGCCTACGTCGATGACGGTTCCGCCTGGATGGGTGCCTGGACCCTGTTCTTCTGGGCCTTCTGGCTCGCCTGGGGTCCCTTCGTCGGACTGTTCCTTGCCCGCATCTCTCGTGGACGTACTCTGCGCGAATTCGTCATCGCCGCCATCACCGCACCGGTGCTCTGCGACTTCATCATCGTCACGATCTTCGGAAACTCCGCACTGGCGGAGGTCTTCGACGGCAACTCCGAATTCGCAAAACTCGCCATCGACTCACCGGAGCAGGGTTGGTACGCCCTCCTCGACATGTTCCCTGGGGCGGCCTTCCTCATCGGACTCGCCACGCTCTCGGGTCTGCTCTTCTACCTCACGAGTGCGAATTCGGGCGCCATGGTGATGTCGAATTTCTCGTCCACGATCCCCAACCCGGAAGAGGATGGGGCGAAATGGCTGCGCATCTTCTGGGCCCTCGTCACCGCCGTGCTCACCATCGCCATGCTCGTTGCCGGAGGAGTGACGACGATGGAGTATGCGACCCTGATCTTCGCTCTGCCGGTCACCGTCATCGCCTACCTCGTCATGGCCTCCTTCTCGAAGGTTCTGCGCATGGAACGAGCCGAGCGCGAGGGCAGGACCCGCAAGCGTCGGACAACTGCCGTCCACGGTGGCAGGACCCCGGAGAAGACCTGGCGGCAGAGGCTCGCCACCCTCCGCTCCTACCCTTCGAAGAAGTCCGTGGACCGATTCGTCACCGAGGTGGTCGAACCTGCCCTCGAAGCCGTGGCCGCAGAATTCCGGGAACTCGACTACACGGTCGACCTCACCAAGGAACCCGGCCCGGAGTCGGGAATCACGGAGAGCACCCTCTTCGTCGACATGGGCCAGCAGCGCGACTTCCACTATCAGATCGCCGCTGTCGAACACAATGTCCCCACCTTCGGCGCACGCAATGCACCTCGCGGCGACGACGTGTACTACAGGGTCGAGGTCTTCACACAGACCGGGTCCGAGGGCTATGACCTCATGGGGCTGAGCAGCCAGCAGATCATCGACGACGTCCTCGACCGCTACGAGAACCACCTGTCGTTCCTCGCCTACTCACACGAACACTCGTATCAGTCGGTCGTGACCCCGCCGAGCCCTCCGGCCACGGATGCGATTCCGGCGGTGCCCACCTGGGCGGATGAGGTCGAGGAGATCGGCGAAGCTGATCCGGAGCCTGCTGGCGAACGACGCTGATGAGACGCAGGGTGCTGATGCGCTGAATCCGAGCGCCGGCACACCGTCGACGAACATGAACCGAGGCTGTCCCCGAAACCGGGGGCAGCCTCGGCGCATTCAGCAGGGTATTGCACGAAGTCGTCTTTGGCACCATAGTCGAGACTGGGAACTCGAGAACCATGCGAACGCACGAACCGGGAGGTGGCCTGCGTGGAGATGACCGCGGTGCTGTCGTTCTTGTCAGCCGGCGACTACACGATCGCGCGCGAAGTCATCCAGCGCGGCTTCGCCCTCCTGTTCTTCATCGCCTTCCTCAGTGCCTGGAACCAGTTCCCCGCCCTGCTGGGTGAGCACGGGCTGACCCCGGCACCGCGCTTCATCGCGGCCACCACCTCCGCGCAGGCACCGAGCCTGTTCCGGTGGAAGCGCTTCACCTACACCGACCGGCGGCTGCACATCGTGTGCGGCATCGGCATGCTCGCAGCAATGACCGTCATCGTCGGACTCCCCCAGGCAGGGCCCGCGTGGACCACGATTCCGGTGTTCTTGCTGATGTGGTGGCTGTACTTCTCCATCTCGAGCATCGGGCAGCGCTTCTACGGCTTCGGCTGGGAGTCACTCCTCCTCGAGGCAGGATTCCTCATCGGATTCCTCGGCTCCCACGAGGTCGCTCCCTCGCTGCTGATGGTCTTCTTCCTCCGCTGGTTCGTCGTCCGCGTCGAGTTCGGGGCGGGAATGATCAAGATGCGCGGGGACAGCTCCTGGCGGGATCTCACCGCCATGGACTATCACCATCAGACCCAGCCGATGCCGGGCCCCTTCAGCCGCCGAGCCCACCTCATGCCCGGATGGTGGCATCGCGGTGAGACTCTGGGCAGTCACGTCATCCAGCTCAGCGCACCGTGGCTGCTGTTCCTGCCCCAACCCATCGCTTCCTTCGCCGCCGCGACCATCATCATCACACAGCTCGCGCTCGTCATCACCGGCAACTATGCCTGGCTGAATTGGGCGACAATCCTCCTCGCCTTCGCCGGAATCAGCGACTCGTTCCTAGGCTGGATCATCGGCGGCCCATGGCCCGGGTGGGGACTGTCCGGTCTGTCCGGCGCCGAGGCGGACGGTGTGTCGGCATCGACCGGTGCCCTCGCCTCCTCGGCGGCTCTGCCTCTGTGGTGGGCGGTCCTCGTCACCGCCTTCGTCGTCTGGCAGTGCGTGCTCAACGTCCCCGCCCTGCGCAATCTGTTCTCGCGCCGACAGAAGATGAATGCCAGCTTCAACCGGTGGGGACTGGGCAATGCCTACGGTGCCTTCGGCTCGATGACCGAAACTCGTGACGAGATCATCATCGAGGGCACTCTCGATCCCGATGCAACGATGACTGACGGTGACTGGCGCCCCTACGTGTTCAAAGGCAAGCCAGGCGATGTGCACCGCCGCTCACCGCTCGTCGCGCCCTATCATCTGCGACTGGACTGGCTGATGTGGTTCGCGGCCCTCGGCGACTACCGGCAGTCCTGGTTCTATGCACTCCTTGAACGCATCGGTTCCGGGGATGCGCAGATCCGAACGCAACTGGGCCCTGACCCCTTCGGTGGTCAGGCACCGGCCCTCATCCGGGTCCGGATCTTCACCTACCGCTACGCCACCAGGCAGGAACGGCGTGCGGCTGCGGACGAAGGCCAACCTCGGCCGTGGTGGGTGCGTTCGAATCCTCGCACCATGGTCGAGCCCACGGACCTGCGCGAGGGCTGAAGACGCTGCAGCACCATCGGACTGGGTTGCACATTTGCGCAGATGAGAAAGTTGCCACGGAGACCGGACGGATCTAAAGTTAACCTACATTAACTTTCCGATCCTGACTTAGGCTCGGGCACCAGTTTCCGAAGCAGGAGCCACCTTGCCCCACCCCAGCCATCCACATCTCAGCTGCCCCCACCGCAGACGCCGTCATCTCTCCCGCACACTCACAGCCGCCATCGCGTCCGCCCTCGCGCTTGGCCTCACCGCCTGCACAGCCGGCGCTCCCTCGGCTAGATCGGCGGACGGCGAGGGAGACAAGCCGGTCGTGCTGACCACCTTCACCGTGCTCGCCGATATCGCAGAGAACGTCGCCGGCGACCATCTCGACGTCGCGTCCATCACCAAGGCCGGCGCCGAGATCCATGGCTATGAACCGACTCCCGGAGACATTCGCAGAGCATCGCAGGCCGACCTCGTCCTCGACAACGGGCTCAACCTCGAACAGTGGTTCGAACAGTTCGTCGGCGACCTCGACGTTCCCCATGCCGTCGTCAGCGAAGGCATCGAGGAGCTATCGATCACCGAGGATGCTTACGCCGGCAAACCCAATCCCCACGCCTGGATGAGTCCGCTCAACGTCCAGATCTACGCGGACAACATGGCCGAGGCCTTCAGCGACCTCGACCCCGCGCACGCCGACGACTTCACAGCCCAGGCGGAGGCCTACAAAGCCGAGTTGCAGATGGTCCAGGACGAACTCGTGGAGGACCTGTCGGCTCTGCCGAAGCGACAGCGAGCACTCGTCACCTGCGAAGGCGCATTCTCCTACCTCGCCAGAGACGCCGGCCTGAGTGAGAAGTACATCTGGCCGGTCAACGCCGAGGCACAGGCGACACCCGGCCAGATCACCTCGGCGATCGAGTTCGTCGAGGACAACGGGGTGCCCGCGGTGTTCTGCGAATCCACTGTCTCCGCGGCACCCATGAAGCAGGTCGTCGAGGCCACCGAGGCTGATTTCGGCGGCACCCTCTACGTCGATTCGCTCTCCGAAGCCGACGGCCCGGTTCCCAGCTACCTCGATCTCATCCGGCACGATTCCGCGGTCATCTCCGACGCCCTGACCGGGAAGAGCTCATGAGCGCCCCCGCCATCGCCGTCGACGAGGTGACCGTCCACTATGGACAGGTCCTGGCCCTCGATCGGGCCGCCCTCACCCTCGAGACCGGGCGGATCTGCGGGCTCATCGGCATGAACGGGTCCGGAAAGTCGACCCTGTTCAAGACGATCATGGGACTGCTGGAACCCGACCAGGGACGCGTGCTGATCAATGGCGCATCCACGACGAGCGCACGCCGGTCGGGCATTCTCGGCTACGTGCCGCAGAGCGAGGATGTCGACTGGGACTTCCCGCTGTCGGTGCGGGAAGTCGTCACCATGGGTCGGTACGGGCATATGGGACCGCTGCGGATACGACGGAAGACCGACCGTGAGGCCGTCGACCGCGCCCTCGAACGCGTCGAACTCACCGAGTACGCCGACCGCCAGATCGGCCAGCTCTCCGGCGGTCAAAAGAAGCGGGCATTCGTCGCACGTGGCATTGCGCAGGGGGCCACGATCCTGCTCCTCGACGAGCCGTTCGCCGGTGTCGACAAGCGCACCGAGGCCACGATCACGCGACTGCTGCGAGAGCTCGCCGAGGACGGCGCCACGGTGCTCGTGTCCACCCACGATCTGCATGCGCTGCCGGACCTTGCCGACGAGGCGATCCTGCTCATGCGCAGGGTGCTGCTCCACGGCGACCCCCAGGAGGTGCTCCGACCCGAGAACCTCGCCCTGGCCTTCGGACTCGATGTGATGAACAGTGGTGATGGGGCATGAGCGCCATTCAGCTCGTGCTCGAGCCTCTCGGTTACGACTTCATGCTCCGCGCCCTGGCGACGACGCTGATCGCATCGATCGTCTGCGCTGTCCTCTCCTGCTGGCTGGTGCTCATCGGCTGGTCGCTCATGGGTGACGCTGTCTCCCATGCGGTGCTGCCCGGCGTCGTCCTCGCCTACGCCCTCGGTGCGCCGTTCGCCCTCGGTGCCGTGGTCTTCGGGTTCCTCGCCGTCGGACTCATCGGTGCCGTGCGCGACACCAGTCGGATCAAGGAAGACGCAGCGATCGGCATCGTCTTCACGTCCCTGTTCGCGCTGGGTCTGGTCCTCATCTCCGTCACGCCTTCGCACACAGACCTCAATCACATCATCTTCGGCAATCTCCTCGGCGTCTCATGGTCCGAGCTGCTCCAGGTGGCGATCCTCGGCGCCATCACTCTGACGGTGCTCGTGGCCAAGAACAGGGATTTCACGCTCTTCGCCTTCGATCCCACTCACGCTCATGCTCTGGGGCTCAATCCGAAGCTCCTCGGTGCGACTCTGCTCGGCCTGCTCGCGCTCACCTCCGTCGTCGCGCTGCAGGCCGTCGGGGTGGTGCTCGTCGTCGCCATGCTCATCATCCCCGGCGCCACCGCATACCTTCTCACGGACCGCTTCCAGCGGATGCTGTTCATCGCGCCGGCGATCTCGATCGCCTGTGCGGTGGCCGGGCTCTATTCGAGCTACTACCTCGACACCGCTTCGGGTGGGATGGTCGTGCTCTCCCAAGGTGCGATCTTCGCGCTGGTCTACCTCTTCAGCCCCCGCCACGGACTCATCGGACGCCGATTGTCTGCACGGAGGAGACGTCGAGACCTCATCGGTGCAGACGCGGGCGCATGATGCGAGGGCGTCTTCGACGCCACGAGGGCCCCCGATGCTCCGATCAGTCGACACCGAGGGCCAGGAGCACGATGAGCACGATGTTGAGGGCGATGATGAGCACCGAGGCGAGGATGGCGATGATCGTGATGATGCGCGAGTTCGCGTACTGACCCATCACCGTCCGGTTCGTCGTCAGCCTGACCAGGGGAACCATGGCAAAGGGGATGCCGAGGCTGAGCACGACCTGGCTGAGCACGAGTGACCAGGTCGGATCCACCCCGAGGCTCAGGATGATGAGTGCGGGAATCATCGTCACCGCGCGCTGCCACACGATCGGCACGTTGATCCGCAGCAGTCCCTGCATGATAGAGGCCCCCGCATAGGACCCGACCGCGCTCGAGGCCAAGCCGGAGGCGAGCAGTCCGATACCGAAGAACAGACCCACAACCTCGCCGAGGTTGGCCTGCACGACCGCGTGCGCGCCCTCGATCGTGTCGGTCCCGGTCTGACCCCGCAGTGATGCCGCGGCCAACAGCAGCATCGCGATATTGACCGAACCGGCGATGACCAGTGAAAGCACGACGTCCCACCGGCTGGCCTTGAGCAGCTGGGGAATCGAGGCACGCGGGGCACTGCCGTGTCGGTCGACGGACAGTGCCGAGTGGAGGTAGATGGCGTGGGGCATCACGGTCGCGCCAAGCATGCTGGCGGCCAGGACAACGGAGTTCGTGCCCTCGAGCCTGGGCACGATTCCACCTGCCGCTTGTCCCCAGTTCACATCGCCGACGAACAGGCCTGCTAGAAATCCAATGGCGATGATTGCGAGCAGGGTGATGATCACCGTTTCGAAGGGACGCTGACCACGGGTGGACTGGATCGAGAGCAGGAACAGAGACACGACGCCGACGATGAGACCGCCCAGCAGCAGCGGCAGGTCGAAGAGGATCTTCAACGCGATGGCGCCGCCGATCACCTCGGCGATGTCAGTGGCGATGGCCACGATCTCCGCCTGCCCCCAATATGCCAGCCGCGATCGTCGACTGAGCCTGCCGCCGAGGAGGCCGGGCAGGGACTGCCCGGAGACCAGGCCGAGCTTCGAGGACAGGTACTGCACGAGAACGGCGATGAGATTGGCCGCGACCAAGACCCACACCAACATGTATCCGTACTCGGCACCCGCGCTGAGATTGGCGGCGACGTTGCCCGGATCGACGTACGCGATCGCGGCGACGAAGGCCGGACCCAGAAGGAAGAAGGTGGAGACCTTCTTCGGACGTGCAGCGGCGATGGAGGTGCCGGAATCCGGTGGATCGACGTTCATAAAGTTAAGGTACATTAACTCTACCTTGCGGGCAACATCTTCTCAATTGGCCTCAATTTGCGACCGCATCTGGTAACTGAACACGGAAAGGCCTACGCTTCGACCATGCCTACTGAACACGTTCACTCATTTACAGACCGCCGGCTGCGCACCGAGGAGAAGATCATCTCCGCCGCCGCCGATCTGTTTCTCGAATCCGGCTACAAAGCCACGACAGTCAGAGGCATCGCCACCCGCGCCGAGGTGTCCGTGGGCAGGGTGATGGCCGCCGGCGACAAGGATGTCCTCCTCATTCGCTGCTACGACCGCTGGATCGCACAGCTCCAGTCCGGGACCTATACCCTTCCAGTTCGAGCGCGCACGGGGTCAGTGGCATCGGCACGAAGTCAGCCGGCATCGTCTGCACGTGGCAGGGTGAAGCCAGCGGCCACCTCGGCGGTGCAGAACCACTTGGTGGGCATCTTCCTGCCGTTCCTCGAATTCTTCGCGGCTCACGAGGACCTGTCTCGGGACTATGCGGCCGCGCTGATGCGGGTGCCCGGCAAGCCCCAGGTATTTGAGTCTCTTGCCGTTGACCTCCAGGAGAAGCTGTCCTCGAGCCTGATCTCAATCGGGATCAGCGAAGCATATGCACTGGCCAGCGCCGTGGCGCTCTACGACTCCTACCTCGGAATCCTGTTCCGATGGGCGGCCAGCGATATGAGCCTGCCCGAGGCGACCGAGGCGCTCTCTCAGAGCATCGCGTTCCACACCCAGCTGAGGAGACCCGCATGAGGCCGCCTCCCGAAATACGGAAGTCCACATGACCCTGCTCCCCGATCCCTGGTGGCCTGTGGCGGTGATGGCTCTCATCGTCCTCGTCGACGGCCTCATGACATTCCGGCCGCCGAAGGCCATCGTCGACTGCCTCGACGGAGTCGGACTCCCCAGCGACTGGTGGTGGGTCCTCGCCGTGGTGAAGTTCCTCGCGGTGGCGGGCCTGGTCGCCGGTTTCTGGATCCCGGGCGTCGGCCTGGCAGCGACCGTCGGCCTCATCGCCTACTTCCTCACCGCCGCCGGTGCCCATCTGCGCGCCCACTACATCGGCCGCGACTTCTGGGTCAACTGCCTGGGGCTGCTCGTGCTCAACATCCTCATCCTCGTCTTCTGCTTCCTCACCTGAGCCACTGCCACTGGGAAAGTTCGAACACCTTCGGACCCGCTTACCTGGATGTTTGTTTTCACCCGCCGGAGATTTCATAGTGGAGTCAGGGCCGAGAGTTCGGCTCCGCGACGGAGGGATTGGCGGCGTGGCCGAATCAGCAGAGGACCGATACGCCCGCTGGGCATGGATCCACGAAACCGCAGTGATGACCGGCTGGAACTTCGACCCCCTCGGCTCCAGGGTCGTCGCCGATGACCCGCCCTGGGATTTCGACCTGACCTGCGCCAAAGCGATGGCGCAGTCGATGCCGTGCCTCGACATGGGAACCGGCGGAGGCGAGCGCCTCGGCGAACTCGTCAAACATGTCAGCACCATTGGAGGCTTCCTCAATCGCGGATCCTCGGTCTTTGCCAGTGAGGGGTGGAAGCCCAACCTGGAGCTGGCCACCTCGGCGCTGGCGGAATACGGCATCGAGGTTCGTGAGTACGACAGCGAGACCGGCGAACCCATGCCCTGGCCCGACGATTTCTTCGAACTCGTAATGAACCGGCATGAGAGCTACGATCCGTCCGAGCTCGCCCGCGTTGTGATGCCAGACGGACGCTTCCTCACCCAGCAGGTCGACGGAACCGAGGCCGGCGAGTTCAGGCTCTGGTTCGGCGGCACACCTGAGGCTCCCGACAATCGCCTCGAGCCCTGCATTGACGAACTCGAGGCGCACGGTTTCACGATCAGCGATGCCGATGAGTGGACAGGCACGATGGAATTCGCCGACGTCGAGGCGATCATCGAATATCTCGCCTACGTCCCCTGGGACGTTCCCGGCTTCAACGTGGCGGACAATCTTGTGGCCCTTGACCGACTAGCGGCCCGCAGATCGCCGATTGAGGTGGCGCAGAAGCGCTTCCTCATCGTCGCCGAGCGATAGTCCTCCCGCTCCTCGGCGGACTGTAGTATTCCAACCTCCGGGGGACGGTCAGGTTTTCCCGACCTGGGTCACAGGGAAGCCGCATGGGCGGGTGGTGGTCGGCGCGCATAGTGTCGAAGACATGACCTCGCCGGACTTCATGTACCCCCAGCCCACCGATGACGAATTGGCCGCACAGCAGCCCTATACCGCGGTGCTGGGAAGTCAGGTGAACACCTTGAGTCGCTCACCCGTCTCGTCGCCCGCAGATGCGAACCGGCCGCTGCTCGGCAAGGTCGCCCTGGGCATCACAATCATTGCCGCAGGACTGTCTCTGCTCGCCTCGATCACCCTCGGCGTCACCATCGGCCCGATGGAGAACGAACACGGCCACTTCTTCACCGACATTCCAAGTTGGTACCAGAACCTTGCGATCGCACTTGCCGGCCTGCAAGTCCTGTGCGCGGCTCTTGGGGTCACCGGCCTCATCATGGGCATCGTCTCAGCTGCCAACGACCGCGCCAGAACTCAGGGAATCATCGCCATCGCCATCGCCGCCCTGGCCCCATTCATCTCCTTCGGACTTTTCATAATCCTGAGCCTCGCCATCGCCTGAGGCCGTCGTTCGACTCGGTTTCGTCCGACATTCAGACTGACTCTTGACACGATCCGCGTCGCCAGGGACGATTAGACAAATCGATTTGGCCGCCAATGTCGCCAGGCCCGATCATGATGCGTTTCCGAGGAGAGTCCTATGACCGCCGCACCAGAAGCAGCCGAGACCGTCCACCCCGTCGATCAGCTCCGGCCGATGCACCGACTCATCCCGTTCGCGATCCAGCATGTTCTGGTCATGGTGGCCACACCGATCTCCTCGGTCTTCCTCATCGCCGGCGCATTGGACCTCAATGAAGCGGCCACCTCGGCGGTCTTGGCTGCGGTCTTCATCTTCTCCGGCCTTGGGTCGATCCTCCAATCCGTCGGCGTGTGGAAGATCGGGGTCAAGCTGCCCTTCGTCATGCTTCCAGGCGGTGCGGCCACCGTTCTGTTCATCACGATCGGCCAGGGCACCGACATCGAGACGGCCGTGGGCGCGGTCATCCTCACCGGCGTCTTCTACATCCTGGCAGTCACCCTCTTCGTGAAGCTGCTCAAGTTCTTCCCGCCGCTGGTCATCGGAATCATGGTCATCGTCATCGGCGTCAACCTCGTCCAAGTCACCGGCAAACTCATCGTCGGTGAGGCCGATACGAAGGAGTTCGGTGATCCGCAGAACCTGCTGCTCGGCCTCATCACGGTTGTCATCACGGTGCTGTGCTTCCGCTTCCTGCGCGGAATGCTCGGCAAGCTCTCCGTGGCTCTCGGACTCATCGGCGGCACCATCGTCGCCGCGTTCATGGGCGTGACCGACTTCGCAGCACAGACCAGCGGCCCGCTGCTGGCAGCCCCGACGCTCTTCCCCTTCGGTACCCCGAAGTTCGATGTCATCGCCGCGATCCCGATGCTGCTGTGGGCATTGGCCTCCATGGCCGAGGCGACGGGACAGACGATCATCAACGGTGAGATCGTCGAGAAGAAGGTCGACCCCAGTCGCGATGTTCCACGGTTGATCCGCGCCGATGGCATCGTGACGATCTTCGGTGGGCTCTTCGGCACACCGGCGATGGTCACCAGTGGTGAGAATGTCGGCATCGTGCGTGCTTCGGGCGTGCGCAGCAGGTTCGTCACAGCCTTCGCCGGTGTCCTCCTCATCATCATCGGCATCAGCCCCATCGCCAGGATCCTCAACGGCATCCCGGCGGCAGTCGTCGGCGGAACGGCAGTCGTGGTCTTCGCGATCATCGCGGTCCTGGGCATACAGATGCTCGCCAAGGTCGACTTCAACCAGACAGGCAACCTCATCACGGCCACCGTCGGACTGGCAGCCGGACTGCTCCCAGTCCTCATTCCGGGCATGTACTCGCAGCTGACTCCCAACGTCGCATCGCTGCTGGGCAGCGGAGTCGCGATGGCCGCCTTCGTCTCGGTCGTGCTCAATCTGCTCTTCCATCACACAGGCAAACGGAACCGGCACCCGAAGAGTCGTACGGCGATCGACGACCCCAGCCACCTGGATCAGCGTCCCGGCGACTATCGGATCTGAGCTGGTCAGGCGGGCACCGCCCCGCAGCGGTTGATCAGGCGGGCACCGCTCTTCTACGACTGATCAGGCGGGACCGGATGTCGATTCTCTGGCGACGAGGGTCGGTGCGGATGCTCCGCTCGACGCTTCCGGCCCGGAATCGCCGTCGAGAATGGCCACGAGGCGTTCGACGGCCTCGCTCGAGATCGCATCGAGTCCCAGATCGACAGCGGTCAGCGGCGGAGTGCTCGTGCGGGCGCGCAGACCGTCATACCGTGTGGCGATGAGCAGATCGCCTCCGATGGTCCGTCCCGCTTCCTGACCTGCTCGCACGGCGCCGGTCGCGAATGCATCGATGGGGACGACCAGTCCGTCGACCTCCGGATGCTCGGCCAGCAGCCGAGTCGATGCGCGGTACCCGCCGTCTTCACCATCACTTTCGTCCGCCTCGGCGATCACAGGGGTGAAGCCGATACGCGCGGCAGCAGCCTCATAGACCTCCCGGGCGGCAGCCTGTGATCTGCGCCGATCCGAACCCATGACGAGCCCCGGGTGCTGTGCTCCGCGCTCCACGAGATGTGAGACGAGGAGCTCTGCGGTCTCTTCATGGCGCAGGTCCACTGTCCGTTGACTCGACGGACTATCGATCGCCACGAACGGAATGCCTCGTTCGTTCAGTGCTGCGGCGATGGGATCATCGGTCGCGGGTTCAAGGAGGATCGCGCCGTCGATGTCGAGCCGGTCGACGGGGTTGGCGTCGCCGTCGGGCGGGGCAAGGACGAAGACATAGCCCTCGAGCAGTGCCGTGCGGGCGCAGCCCATCGCGAGCTCGGTGAAGAAGCCCAATTGCGAGGGCCCGGCGGAGACCGCCGAGGGCATCGACGACAGCAGCGCGAGCGTCTGGGAACGGCCGGAGCGCAAGCTCTGAGCCCGGACGCTGGGTCGATAGTTGAGGCGGGCGGCGACCTCTTTGACCTTGTCCCGAGTCGCGGAATTGACCTTGCCCAGACCGTTGAGGGCATGGGAGACGGTCGTGCGTGAGACACCGGCCTCACGTGCCACATCAGCGATCGTGGCTCGGACCGGTCGCGAAGTTTCACCCATGGTTTCAGCCTACTGGATGGGAAGTCACGACTGGATGATGACGATGGCGCCGGAGACGATCGCGAAGCCCAGGACGATGTAGCGCAGCACCGGGCCGTCGAGGCGGTGGTGGACGTATCGGCTGAGGAACGAACCGATGGCCAAGAAGGGCAGCATGGCGAGTGTGAACAGCATCGTCGGCCCATTCACCTGACCGCTGATGGCCAGGACGATCAGTGAGATGACCTCCCCGACGAGGAAGCACACGGCTACCGTGGAGCGCAGCTCCGGGCCGGGACTGTGCTGGTAGGCCAGGGCGTAGGGCGGTCCGCCGATACCCGTCGAGGTCTCTGTGACACCGGTGATGAGGCCGACGATGGCCAGAACGGGTTTGTTCGGAGCGAACTTCGGGGCGAGGAGCGCGATGACGGCGGCCACCAGCGTCGACCAGCCGATGAGCAGGGCGAGTTGGTGGAGGTTGACGATGACGAGGATCCAGAGCCCGAAGAACGTGCCGGCAAAACGGCCCACGCTGATCCACTTCACCCCGTGCCAATGGATGTCGGATCGCTCCCGGGCCGCGACGTAGAAGTTCAGCGGAATCATCAGCACGAGCAGCATCACGGGGATCAGGCTCGGGTCGATGAAGCTGACGACGGGGGCGGTGATCATCGCGAAGCCCATGCCTGTCGAGCCCTGCACGAAGGCCGAGAGCAGCACGGTGATCGCGACGATGCTGAAGGCGAGGATCGACAGGCCCAGGACCGTCACAGTCGGTGCTCACTCATCCACGCGGCGCGGTGTTCGCTCGCCGATGGGTCGATGCGGGTGATCGGAGAATCGGCGACGACTCGGCCTGAGACCTCGCGGGCACGCTCTAAGAAGGCACGTCCGTCCCAGTCGACAGGCCACCCCTTCTCAAGCCGGAGTCTGCCATCGACGATCACTGCCTCGATCTGATCGCGGTTGGCGATGCGCACGAGTTCCCAGGGCACATCCCAGGAGGGAACGAATTCGGGGACGTCGAGATCAACCACGAGCAGGTCTGCGAGTGCTCCTGGGCCGATCTCTCCGACCTGTCCGGCCAGTCCGACGGCGCCTGCTCCCCCGCGCAGCCCTTGTTCGAGCCAGGTCCAGCCACCGCCGCTCGATGAGTCGCCGACGACGGTTCCACCGGTCAGTCGCTGTGCTGTTTCGGCTGCGTCCAGGAGGCGGAAGGCATCGGAGCGGGTCCCGTCGGTGCCCAAACCGATGCGCATGCCGAGTTCGTGCATGAGCAGTGCCGGGGCGACCGCGTTGCCTTTCCAGGAACTCGCGACAGGGTTGTAGGCGATGGCTCCTCCGCTGTCGGCCAGCAGTCTTATTTCGCGGGGAGTCAGCAGTGTTGCGTGCGCGGCCAGAAGTTCGGGTCCCAGGGCGCCGAGGCGGGCCAGTCGTTCCAGGGGACGCTCTTTGTTGGCGATGAGGGATCGTTCGACCGCGGCGAGGTGTTCGTTGAGGTGGGTCTGGAAGGGGACTCCGGCTTCGCGTGCCAGCTGTGTGATCGCGACAAGGGCCTCGTCCGAGGCGACCTCGGGGATGGACACGGCCAGCGAGGGGTGGACCAGAGGTTCCGCGTCCCACCTGCTCAGGTGATGCTGGGCGGCGGCGAGAACCTCGGCGAGGTTCGCGGTTTTCGCCCCTCCACCCAAATCGTTGCAGATCACGCCGAGGACGCACCGCAGTCCGACAGCGGAAGTGACATCGGCGATGGCGGAGACGTCGACGCTGGCGCGAGTGCCCGCGTCGGCGACCGTCGTGAACCCGCCGCGCAAGGATTCCCAGGCGGCCAGTCGGGTGGCGACGTCGATGGCCTCGGCGTCCATGTTCGCCTCCATCGGAACCCAGACGCGCTGGAAGATCTCGGAAGGTTCGCCGAAGACGAGCGATTTGCCGAAGGACTGCGTGAGGTGATGGTGCGAGTCGATGAAGCCCGGCATGAGGAGCCGGCCGGGCAGGTCGATGCGCACCATATTCTCCGGAGCCGCTGCTGTGACAGCCTCGAGGGGTCCGACGTCGACGATGCGCCCCTCAGCGATGAGCACCGCATGATCGCGCTGCGGGCCTTCGGGAAGGAAGACCTGTTCGGGAACGAGCAGCGTCGGGGCCTGGTGCAGTGTGCGCAGCTGGGTCATGTCATCCTTCGTCGTCGCAGGGGCCTCTTCGACCCTGCATTTCCTCGTGGTCCACGATACCGAAAGGTCGCCGGTCAAAGGCGAGCCAAATCGATTTGGTCATCTTCAGTCTACGCGGCAGCGGCGGTGCGCGTCAACGGCCGGGGAGACTGTAGCCGGCTTGGCGAACGACGGTGAAGCACGCACCGAACCGACGCAGTAAAATGGGGTTATGACACCATTGCCCCTCACCCCCACCTCGGCGGCTCACGGGGTTTTGGACTGTCACTACTTCGACAAGGGACTGTGCCGCTCCTGCACCTTCATCGAAACCACCCACATCGATCAGGTCGCGAACAAAGAGGCATGGTGCCGCGAGGTACTTGCCGACCACTCCCCCGATGTCTGGCTGCCTGCCGTGGTCGGGGCCGACAGCGATTTCCGCAACCGGGCGAAGCTGGCGGTGGGCGGCTCGGCCGGCGCCGTCACCTTAGGCATCCTGGACCAGGACTTCCACGGGGTCGACCTGCGCGAGTGCGGGATCCAGTCCGCACAGATCCGCACTGTGATCCCGACCCTTGCGGGCTTTCTCGACCACACGAACCTCGACCCCTATGACATCAAAGCTCGCCGAGGTGAGCTGAAGTTCGTCCATGTCACCGCGGCACCGTCCGGAGACCTGATGATCAGGTTCGTCGTCCGCAGCCAGCACGGACTCGACGCGCTGCGGTCCAGGCGTGACCAGCTCATCGAGCTGATACCCATGGCCACTGTCATCTCCGTCAACCTGCTGCCCGAGCATAAGGCAGTGCTCGAAGGCAGTCACGAAGAGTTGCTGCTGGGGGACTCGCTGCGCATGAATCTCGACCGGGTCGACCTGCATCTGCGCCCGCAGTCCTTCTTCCAGACGAACACCGAAGTGGCGATCGCTCTCTACAATCAGGTCGCTGAGTGGGTGGACGAGATCTCACCTAGCTCGCTGTGGGATCTGTACTGCGGAGTGGGCGGGTTCGCGCTGTATTGCGCGAAGGAGTCTGATCAGCAGACTTCGCGCACCGTCACCGGCGTAGAGCTGAGCGAGCAGGCCATCGATTCCGCGAAGATCAGCGCCGCCGAGCTCGGCCTCGGCTCCTCGTCGACGGCCCTTGTCGAGTTCACCTCCGGTGATGCCACGGATTTCGCCGAGGCGAACCTGGCCGGCGGTGAACGACCGGATTGTGTGATCGTCAACCCACCTCGGCGAGGAATCGGGGCACGGCTGGCAGCGGCTCTTGAGGAATCCGGGATCGATCACATCGTCTATTCGAGCTGCAATCCGCTCACTCTGGCCAAGGACCTTGACCGGATGCCCAGCTGCACCGTCGAGCGGGCGCGAGTCTTCGACATGTTCCCGCATACGAAGCATCTCGAAGTCGCCGTAGTGCTGCGGCGGCGGTGACATCAGCCATCTCATCAGCATGACGGCGAAGCAGCTGACATGACATTTTCCCTTCCAGCGCCGTAGCCAAATCTGATACCACATTGGTATCATTGACACATGGCAATGACACTGCGTTTGAACAAGAATGACGAAGAGCTCCTGACTCGCCTCGCGGAGCAAGACGGGGTGAGCCGCCAGGCGCTCATCATCAATGCAATCCACGAGGTGGCCGAGAGGCGGGGCCACGAGGCACAAGTCAGCGACGCCTCGAAGCGCGCCCGCGAACGGTATGGCGATCTGCTCGACCGGCTCGGAAAGTGACGATCTACCTCCACACTGAAGATCTCCTCGAATTGGTCGCCGATCTCAATGTTGGACCGGTTCGGGACCTCGGTCTGCTTGATTCCGCTGCCCACCGACCTACGACGACCTTGTGGGCCACCGAGGTCTATCCGAGCACAGACGAGAAGGGCGCGGTCCTGCTGGAGTCGATCGTCCGAAATCATCCTCTCGTCGATGGCAATAAGCGGCTGGGCTGGCTCAGCCTCGCCGTCTTCTATGATCTCAATGGGGTCAGTTTCGATGCGCCGGACGACGATGCCTACGCTCTTGTCATTTCGATCGCGAGCGGCAGCATGGAGACGGCCGAAATCGCGGCGAAGTTGAGAACGTGGCACGGCTGAAAACAGGATCCCGGAAGGGCTTGAACCCTCACAATTAGTCACACTCAACAGACTGCGATTGCAGTTCTGCTGCGATATCACGCCGCTCAGTAGTCCATGCCCATCGCGGCCCGAACCTCGGCGAGGGTGGAATCGGCGATCGCGTTCGCGCGATCGTTGCCTTCCGCCAGGATTCCGTCGACGTACGTCTTGTCCGCCTCCAACTGCCGACGACGGCTGCGATGTTCCGATAAGAACTCATTGACCGCCTCGGCAGTGGTGGCCTTGAGCGCACCCGATCCCGCATCACCCAGTTCATCCGCGATGGCTTGCGGAGTGGATCCGGAGCAGAAGGCAGCGGTCGTCAGAAGCGCGGACACACCTGGTCGTTGCTCGGGGTCGAAGCTGATATGCGGATCAGAATCGGTGCGGGCCTTACGGATGAGCCGAGTCGTCTCGTCTTCGTTCATCCCCAAAGCGATCGCATTGCCGTAGCTCTTCGACATCTTCCGCCCGTCGATGCCCGGCACCTCGGGCGTCTCGGTGACCATGGCCTCGGGTTCTCGGAAAACGTGCCCGTAACGCTCGTTGAAGCGCCGGGCGATCGTCCGCGTGATCTCGACATGCGGCAGATTGTCCTTGCCCACCGGCACTAGGTTGCCCTTGCAGAAGAGGATGTCGGCGGCCTGGTGGACGGGGTAAGTCAGCAGCAGACCGCTGAGTGGCCGGTCGGAGGCCTCGAGGTCGGACTTGACCGTGGGATTTCGTCGCAGCTCGCTGTCGGTGACGAGGCTGAGGAACGGCAACAGCAGCTGGTTGAGGGCCGGGACCGAGGAATGCGTGAAGATGGTCGTCTTTGCCGGGTCGATCCCTGCCGCCAGATAGTCGAGGATCGCCTCAGCAACGTTGTTCTTCACATTCGCCGAGGTGTCCCTGTCGGTGATCACCTGATAGTCCGCGAGGATGATGAAGGTTTCAATCCCCTTGTTCTGCAGCCTCACGCGCTCGAGCACCGAACCGAAGAGATGCCCGAGGTGAAGTCGGCCCGTCGGCCGTTCGCCCGAGAGCATGCGATAGTTTCCGGGATTCGCGTCAACATCGTTGTGAAGGCGCGGCATGCGGGACAGTGTGGCGTCGTAGGAATCCATGTGTTCTCCAATGCGTAAAGGGCTGCACGGAGGGGTCCCACAGGTGAAGCGGGCTGCCATGCAGCCCGCGAAAATGCGTCAGTCGGCTGCCAGTTGCAGCCACCACCAGTTGAGTCGGGAAAAACGCATGCGACCAGTGTATGCCTGTCGCGATTGCGCTTCGACTGCGGGTCGGTTGGACTAAGCTGTGATCTATGACCGGACAGGCCTTCAGCCGCTCACGGATCGGTAACCCGGTCCTCAGTTGAGCCGCAGTGGACGCGAGCCCAGAGTTCGCGGTCCGCCCCCTTTCGAGAAGCTCTCTCATTGAACCCACTTTTCGAAAGGACACCATGTCAGCAACCTTCAACCACACCATCATCGCCGCCGCCGATCCGGCGGCATCCGCTCAGTTCTACGTCGACATCCTCGAGGCCGAGCACACTCAGTCATGGGGAGTCTTCTCCAACATCATGCTCGACGGGGGTGTGATGCTGCAGTTCGCGTCTCCCCCGCAGACCTTCGACATACAGCCCGTGCATATGGCCTTCGTCTGCACGGATGATCATTTCGATCGCGCGGTGGCGCTGTTGGACGAACGTGGCCTCGACTTCTGGGCAGACCCGCAGCGGACTCGACTGCATGAGACGAACACCGAGCATGGGGGCCGTGGCGTGTACTTCTTGGACCCGTCGGGCATGTATCTGGAGCTCATCACCCAGCCCTATCTGTGAACCGGCGCCGGGTCGCGCGTCGAAAGCACACCTTAGCGTCGAGCGCATATTTTAGGGAGTATGCGCTCGACGCTAAGGTGTGCTTTCGGCGAAAAGGAGGGGTCGCTGGCACTAGGCCTACTGGGGCGAGAAACGTCACACTCTCCACTGATGTGCCGAAACGAGTCGGTCTTTCCAATCGAAAGCGAATACACTCGTCACCTACAAGGCTCCACGAACACCCCAGTTCGCGGAGCCTGTTTCTTGCCATTGCGCACTACCCCCACCGCCCCCTGACGAAGACTCCTGCCCGCCGCCGAGGCTGGCTCGAGCTTGGAGACCACGATGACGATGCTGGACAACCACGTACCTGAACCGGAGCCTGACCCCGGGCCTGAAGCCGACTCGGAGCCTGCCCCCGCGGCAAGGACCACTGCATCCGAAAGGATCGCCGCGGACGCGGCAGCCGCGCAAGCAGAATCACAGGATGCCGACTCCGCTCAGCGAAGCCCCATCGGCAGCGTCTTCTACTGGTCGGTGGCCTTCGTCATCGCCTTCGTGCTCTGGGCTGCGATCTCACCGGAGAGCCTGGGCAACATCATGACCACTGCGATGACCGCAGTCTCATCGGGCTTCGGCTGGATCTATCTCGTCGTGCCATTCGCCGCGATCGTCATGCTCGTGTGGTTTGCGGCCAGCAGATTCGGCCGTCTTCGTCTCGGGTCCGCGGATTCGAGGCCGGAATACAGCACCTTTGCCTGGCTGGCGATGATCTTGGCAGCGGTCATGGGCATCGGCCTCGTCAGCTACGGTGTGGCCGAGCCGATGTCGCACTTCATGGTCCCGCCACATGGCTTGGCAGAGCCGGAGACCATGGACGCCGCGGTCCGCGCCATGCAGTTCTCCTATCTCGACTGGGGCTTCCAGGCTTGGGCCATCTTCGGAGTCTTCGGCCTGGCCATCGGCTATTCCACACATCGGAAAGGTCGCCCGGCTCTCGTATCGACGATGCTGCGCCCAGTGCTCGGGCGGTTCGTCGACGGGTGGGTCGGCAAGTTCATCGACATCCTCACCATCATCGCCACCCTGTTCGGCACGACAACCTCACTGGGCCTCGGCGCCTCTCAGATCGGTGAGGGCCTCAAAGTCGTGTTCGGCGTCGACGCCACCCTGACTCTGCAGGTCGTCGTCATCGGCGTGCTGACGCTGCTCTTCACCGGCTCGGCTCTCTCCGGCGTCGGCCGCGGCATCAAATACGTCTCCCAGATCACTCTGACTATGGCGACCGTCCTCGGGCTGTTCGTCTTCATCACCGGGCCCAGCGGCTTCGTCGCCGATCTGTTCGTGCGCTCGGTCGGTTCCTTCGCCGGCGACTTCCTGCAGTTGAGCTTCATGACGCCTTCAAGCGCGGCAGACAGCGAATGGATGCTGGGCTGGACCTACTTCATGATGGCCTGGTGGCTGTCGTGGAGCGCCTTCGTCGGAATCTTCCTGGCCAAGATCTCCAAGGGCCGCACGATCCGCCAGTTCGTCGCCGGCGTGCTGCTCGTTCCGAGTGCCGTGTTCTTCCTCTGGTTCACCATCATGGGCGGGTCTGCGATCAAGCTCGACATGGGCGGAGCGAAGATCGGGGAGGCCACTACGGCCAATCTCGATACCGCATTCTTCAGCCTGCTCGAAGAACTGCCGCTCTCGCTTCTGGCCTCGATCTTCACCGTCATCATGGTGATCCTGTTCTTCGTCTCCTCTGCTGACTCGAACACCTTCGTGCTCAGTTCGCTGTCCTCGCGAGGCTCGTTCGAGCCGCACCGTCCGGTCATCGCCACCTGGGGATTCCTCACCGGCGCGTGCGCGATCGTGCTGCTCCTCCTTGGTGGACTCCAGGCTCTGCAGCAGGCGGCGATGCTCTCTGCGGTGCCATTCACCGTCATCGTCGTCGTTCTCGGAATCGCTCTGATCAAGGAGCTGCGCAGCGACCATCAGATCGTTGAGGAAGTCGCCCGCGAAAAGCGCGTTCTCGGACTCTGACTCCAGCTTCACCGAGCGGACCACTTAGCCTCGATGGGAGACTCTATAACCTGCCCTATCGACGCTAAGTGGTCCGCTCGACGCCGCTGCTTGATTCTTTGGAGTGTCACCGCAGCTTGGCGGTCACCTCGGCGGCGGCTGCGAGGACCCGGTCCACGAGCGGCTCCGTGTCGGTGTCCTCGGTCAGCGCATCACCGGCCAGCGAGAGTCCGATGGCAGCGATCGGGCGAGAGAGGACATCGTAGACGGGGGCCGCGATCGTTGAGATTCCCGGGGTGACCTCGCCGTGTTCGATCGCCCACCCGGCTCGCCGATCCTGGGCCAGGATCGCGTTGAGCGCCTTGACCGTGGTCGGGCCCTGACCGGTGCGGGTGACGAACCCGGATTCGGATTGGAACATCGCCAGCACTTCTGACTTGGGCAGATGCGCCAGTATCGCCCGCCCCGTCGCCGTCAGGTAGCTGGGCATGCGCACACCCGTGGCGGTGATGACGGCGACCGATTTCAGTGATTGCTCCTTGAGCACGTACACGGTTTCCCAACCGCGGATGACGGCCAGCTGAGCTGTGGCAGCGGTGTCGTCGGCCAGCTGCCGCACGATGGGTTGGGCCAAACGCTGCAGAGGGTTCGTGCGCAGATAGGAACTGCCCAACTCGTGCACGCCGGCGCCCAGCGCGTAGCCGGATTCGGTGCGGACGACGAGTCCCAGCTCCTCGAGCACGGTGAGCAGCTCGTAGGCGCTTGAGCGGGGAATCTCCAACGCCCGGACCAGTGCACCGGCGGTGATCGGGCGATTCGACGACGCTAAGTGCCGCAGAATCGCGATCGAGCGCCGCAGTGCTGGAACCTCAGCCACAACTCAGTCCTCCATCTCCAGTGCCGCGAACGCAGCCCGGTACAGTTCAGAGATCTCACCGAGTTCGGTGTGCACACCGTCGCGGACCCGAACTTGGGCGCCGGTGACGCTCATGTGCACATCCGCCGAGGTGGCCGAGAGGATGATCTGTTCTCCCACCGAACCGAAGGTGCGCATGCTGTCGGTGGCCACTGCAATGAAGTCACACGCCTTGCCCACGGCCAGTTCTCCGACGGGCAGGTCGAGGCTGCGTGCCCCACCCGTCGTCAGCGAGGTGATGAGCTCGGCCGGTGAGAAACGGCCTCGCTGGCCTGAGCGCAGTCGTTCCCCGGCTTCCAGGCCCTGGGTCTCGCGTAGTGCGTCGAGGACGACGTGCTGATCGGAGCCGATCGAGATCGTCGCTCCCGCATCGGCGAGTTCGCGGGCCGGTCCGATGCCGTCGGCCAGGTCGGCCTCCGTGCAGGGGCACATCACGATGTTGGCTTCGGCCCCGCCCAGGCTCGCGATGTCGTCATTGCTGAGGTGCGTGGCGTGGACGGCCGAAAGGTTCGACGCGACCACACCCGAGCGGTCGAGGACCTGCGTGGGTGTCGTGCCGTAGGCGGCTTGGCAGGCTTCGTTCTCCGCTGGCTGCTCGGACAGGTGCACGTGGACTGGTTCGTCAAGTTCGGCGAATCTGGGCAGGTTGGCTGCCGGGACCGCGCGGATCGAGTGGATGGCCGACCCCACGTGGACGAAGCTCTCGCCAGGGGAAATGACCGGGAACTCGGTGGCGAAGGACTCCGATAGCGCGGCATGGCGGTCCATGTAACCGTCGATGGTTCCATCACCGAACCGAGCCTGTTCTGCCGAGAGCTCGGAGTCGATGCCGCCGGTGAGGTAGCAGGTGTCGAGGAGTCGGATCCGCATCCCCGCCGAGGTGGCCGCTCGTGCCAGCGCCCGTTCCATCGCGTGTGCGCGGGTGGAATCGCCGGCACCATACGGTGTCCCGTCGGGTGCGTGGTGGACGTAGTGGAATTCGCCCACCGAGGTGTAGCCGCCGGCGAGCATCTCCGCGAAGACCGCGCGGGCCACGGTTTCGTAGTTCTCCGGGCTCAGCTTCGCGGCCACGGAGTACATGACTTCGCGCCAGGTCCAGAAGGTCCCGCCGTCGCCGTGGGTGCGTCCGCGCAGGATGCGGTGGAAGGCGTGGGAGTGGGCGTTGACTCCACCGGGCAGGGTGAAGCCGGGAACCACCTCGGCGATGGTGGGTGGGGTGTCGATCCCGGTCTCGACCGAGGTCAGGGTGCCGGTCTCATCGGCGGTGAGCAGGACGCCGGTGGCGACCTGCCCGTCGACCCAGGCGGTCTCGCACCAGAAGCGCGTGCTCATGATGCGGCCCCCAGTTCCCCTTCGAGGACCTTGGCCAGGGCGGAGACTCCGGCGCGCTGGTCATCGACTTCGCAGGCCTCTTCGGGTGCGTGGGAGACTCCGGTCGGGTTGCGTACGTAGAGCATCGCCGAGGGCACGTGTGGGGCCAGGATGCCCGCATCGTGTCCGGCACCCGAGGGCAGCAGCGGTGCGTCTGGCAGCACGGAGGTCAGCCGGGAGTTGAGTTCGGCGGTGAAGTAGGTCGTCGGTGAGTAGGACTCCTGGGAGATCGACACCTCAACGCCGGCACCCTCGGCATGCTCGCGGGCGCGCTTCGAGATCGCCTCGAGGACCTGCTTGACGACAGCGTCGTCGGCGTGACGGATGTCGAGCCAGAAGTTCATGCCCGAGGCGATGACGTTCGTCCCGCCCGGGTGGATGAGGGTGCGTCCCACGGTGGCGACCGCCTGGTCGTGGCTGGCGGCGAGCACCGGGATGTCACCGATGACGCGGCTGCCGGCGACGACCGGATCGGCGCGGTGGCTCATCGGCGTGGTCCCGGCGTGGTTTCCCTGACCGGAGAACGCGAAGTGCCAGCGGCCGTGGCCGATGATCGAGGAGCCGATCGCCACAGGCTGGTCGGTGTTGATGAGACCGATGCCCTGCTCGACGTGGAGTTCGATGAAGGAGCCGACCTTCTCCAGCCGTGCGGTGTCGGTGCCGATGCGGTTCGGGTCGAGACCGTAGCCGCGGGCGACATCGGCAAAGGTGTCGCCGTTGGCATCGGTGAGACGCAGCGCCCGGTCTGAGTCGATGGCGCCGGCGATCAGGCGTGATCCCAGGCAGGCCACACCGAAGCGCGAGCCCTCTTCCTCAGGGAAGACGGCGAGCGCCAGTGGACGCTGGGCGCGTTCGAGTGCACCGGAGGACTTGAGTTCGTCGAAGGCGGCCAGCGCCGAGGCGACACCGAGGGGGCCATCGAAGGCTCCGCCGCCAGGGACGGAGTCCAGGTGGGAGCCGGTGACGACGGCATTGTCACCGGGCGCAGTCGCCCACGCCCAGGTGATGCCGTTGTCATCAATCTCGGTGTCGAGGCCACGACGGGCCGCCTCGGCGAGGAACCAGTCACGCAGTTCGCGTTCGGTGTTCGAGAACCCGGACCGCTGGTAGCCGGGACCGCGAGTGTCACGGCCGGTGTCCTCGATCTGGGACAGGAGGGAGACGACATCGCTCATCTCAGTTCGCCTCGCCCGAACCGTTGGAGTCGGCTGCATCCTGGTGAGTCGTTGCCGCATCCGTACCGGAGGCTGCGGCGGCAGCGTCGAGGTTGCCCAGTGCGGTGAACTCGGGGTCGTTGACCGCGGGTGATCCGCCTTCGGGCAGCCAGGTTCCGGCAGCTTCGGTGACGGTGTGCTGCAGCGGTGAGACAGATTCGGCCGCGGCGACCAGGGAGCCGTCCTTGACCTTGGAGATCGTCTCGGCCAGCTCCGGGGACAGGAAGCGGTCCGGGCCGGGGCCGGGCACGGTTTCGCGGATCGCGGAGATCACGGCGCCGGTGACCGGTGCCGGTGACGCTTCGCGCATATCGCAGGCCCGGGAGGCGGCGTAGAACTCGATGCCGACGACGCTGGCGAGATTGTCGACGACCTTGCGCAGCTTGCGGGCGGCGGACCAGCCCATGGACACGTGGTCCTCCTGCATGGCCGAGGACGGGATCGAGTCCACCGAGGCGGGGCTGGCGTTGCGCTTGGCCTCGGAGACCATCGCGGCCTGGGTGTAGTGGGCGATCATCAGGCCCGAGTCGACGCCGGCATCGTCGGCGAGGAACGGGGTGAGGTTCTGGTTGCGGGTGACGTCCATCATCCGGTCGGTACGGCGTTCGGACATCGAGGCCACATCGGCGGCGACGATGGCGAGGAAGTCCAGGGCGTGTGCAAGGGGTGCGCCGTGGAAGTTGCCGTTGGAGGAGACCATGCCGTTGGTGAGCACGACGGGGTTGTCGATGGCCGCACGCAGTTCGCGCTCGGCGACCTGGGTGGCGAAGGCCACGGCGTCGCGGGCGGCACCGTTGACCTGCGGGGCGCAGCGCATCGAGTAGGCGTCCTGGACGAGGTGGGCCGAGTCGCGGTGGCTGGCGGTGATGCCGGAGTCCTTCAGCGAGGTCAGCATGTTCGCGGCTGCCGCGGACTGGCCGTCGTGGGGGCGCAGTGCGTAGTGGAGTTCGGGGGCGAAGACCGCGTCGGTGCCGAAGAGGCCTTCGATGCTCATGGCAGCGGAGACGTCGACGGCGGTGAGCAGGTTCTCCAGGTCGGTCAGGGCCATGATGAGCATGCCGAGCATGCCGTCGGTGCCGTTGACCAGCGCCAGGCCTTCCTTCTCGGCCAGGGTCACCGGGGTGATGCCGGCCGCGGCCAGGATCTCATCGGCGGGTCCGGCGACTCCGTCGGGTCCGGCGGCCACGCCTTCGCCCATGACGACGAGTGCGCAGGCAGACAGTGGAGCGAGGTCACCCGAGCAGCCCAGCGAACCGTATTCGTGGACGACCGGTGTGATGCCGGCGTTGAGGAGATCGACGTAGGTCTGGAGGACCTCGGCGCGGACACCTGCCCGGCCGGTGGCCAGGGTGCGGGCGCGCAGCAGCATGAGGGCGCGCACGACCTCGCGTTCGACGGGTTCGCCGACGCCGGCGGCGTGGGAGCGGATGAGCGATTTCTGCAGCTGGGTGCGCAGTTCGGCGGGGATGTGGCGCTGAGCCAGTGCCCCGAAGCCGGTGGAGACGCCGTAGACGGGCTTCTCGGCCTGGGCGAGGGCGTCGATGGCTTCGCGGTATTTGTTCACGCGTGCCAGGGTGGTCTCACTCAGGGCCACCTTCGCATCGTGGCGGGCGACGTCGACCACCTGGGCGAATGTGAGGGTATCGGGATCGAGATCGATGAAGACTGACATCTGGGACCTTTCGGTTGAGTGAGTTATGCGTTCGTGTGTGTCATCAGACGGTGAAGACGTGGGCGGGCCGAGCTCGGCTCTGGACGGGTCAGACCTGCGGGTCAGACCTGTGGGCGGTTGTCGGCGACGAGTTCGCCGCCGGAGTAGACGCGTTCGACCAGCTGGACCCCGGGCCGGTAGGCCAGGTGCCGGTAGCTGGGGGCATCGAGGATGACGAGGTCGGCCCGAGCTCCGGCGCCGAGGTGGCCGACGTCGGTGCGCTGCAGGGCGTTGGCTCCACCGGCGGTGACGGCCCACACGGCCTGTTCGACGGTGAAGTGCATATCGCGCACGCCGATGGCGATCGTGAAGGGGATGCTGTTGGAGAATCCTGAGCCCGGGTTGCAGTCCGTGGCGATCGCCAGTCTCACGCCGGCCTCGACGTAGCGGCGAGCGTCGGGGTAGGGCTGGCGGGTGGAGAATTCGATGCTCGGCAGCAGCGTGACGACGGTGCCGGCTGCGGCGAGGACTGCGAGGTCCTCATCGGAGGCGAAGGTCGCATGGTCGACGGACACGCAGCCGAGTTCGGCGCCGAGCTTGAGTGCTCCCCCATCGGTGAGCTGGTTGGCGTGCAGGCGCGGTTTCATGCCCGCGGCCTTGCCGGCTTCGATGATGCGACGCGTCTGGTCTTCGGTGAATGCGCCCTTTTCGCAGAACACGTCGATCCACTTGGCCTGGCCGGTCGCGGCCGGGATGATCTCGTTGATGACGAGGTCGACGTAGGCCTCAGGGTTGTCCTTGTACTCCGGCGGGACAACGTGGGCGGCGATGAGGGTGGATTCCTCGGTGTGCCGGTTGATGATGCGCAGCGCCTGCAGCTCGTCGGCGAGGGTCAGCCCGTATCCGGACTTGATCTCGAAGGTCGTCGTGCCCTGCCGTGTGGCCTGGCCGAGGAGGTGGACGAGGTTCGCCTCGAGCTCCTCCTCGCTCGCCGCGCGGGTGGCTGCGACCGTGGTGGCGATGCCCCCGGCCGAGTATTTCTGCCCGGCCATGCGCGCGGCGAACTCCGCCGACCGGTCCCCGGCGAAGACGAGGTGGTTGTGGCTGTCGACGAAGCCCGGGATGACGGCCTTGCCCCCGAGGTCGATGGTTTCGAATTCGACGCCGGCACTCGCCGAGGTGACTTCGCCGTTGGTGATGTCATCGTCCTTGAGGACGGTGCCGGTCGAGGTCTCAGATCGTGCCTCGCCGAGGTGGTCCCGGAGCACGGTGTCCGCCTGAGCGGACGGTCCTGACCAGACGACGCGACCATCGTCGATGAGGAGAGCCGCGTCTTCGATGACGTTGAGCTCGCCCACATTGTCGAGGTCGTTGACGACCAATTCGCTGATCCCGGTGAAGAGCTGCACGACAAGGTCCTTAACGGTTGAGAATGGTTCATCCTCAGTATGGACCGCCGGGGCGTATGGCAGAACCGGGTCGGGCAGAATTTGTCTGATATTTCGGACAGACCGTGATCGGGCACTCAGGGCGTTCGGGCGTCAGGCGGGGACGATCTTCGTTCTCGACTGCTCAGCTCCCGCGCAGCTGGCCCTTGACGATCTTGCCCACGGAATTCTTCGGCAGGACTGCGTGGATGTTGATCTCCGTCGGGAGTTTGTATCGCGCAAGTCGCGGTTCGAGGAAGGCTAGCAGGTCCTCTTCACAAGCGGCGGCTCCTTCGCGCAGAGCCACATGGGCCACGGGGATTTCCCCGTAGATGTCATCGGGGCTTCCGACCACCGCTGCCTCGAGAACCTGAGGATGTTCGAAGAGCGCATCCTCGATCTCCTTGGGATAGATGTTCTCCCCGCCGCGAATGATGAGATCCTTGATCCGATCGACGAGGACGAGGAAGCCGTCCTCATCGAGGTATCCGACGTCCCCGGTGTGCAGCCACCCGTTCTTGAGCACTTCGGCGGTGGCCTCCGATCGGCCGAGGTACCCGCGCATCACCGTCCTCCCGGCGATCACGACCTCTCCGACATCCCCAGGTTCGAGCAGTCGATCGTGCGGGTCGGTGATTCCCACGCTCACTCCTGGCAGTGCTGGCCCGACGGTTCCCGGCTTGCTCGTACCATCGTTTCGGTTGATCGTGGCGCACACCGAGCACTCCGAGAGACCGTAGCCCTCTACCATGTCGACATCGAAACGAGTCTGGAACCGGGTGATCGCGTCCGGGGACATCGGGGCGGCACCGCAGATGACGAAGCGCAGGGAACTAGCGTCGACATCCCGAGTCGTCGTCGCCTCGAGGATCGAGAAGATCGTCGGCACAGCAGAGAAATAGGTTGGGCGCTCCTCCTCCACGACGTCCCAGAATGACTCGGGGTCGAACTTCGGGATCATATGCACGCTGCCGCCGAGCATGAGAGGTGAGACCGTTCCAGCGAGCAGGCCGTTGCAGTGGAAGAGCGGGAGAACCAGCAGGCTGCGAGCGTTCTCACCGAAGTTGAGACCATTCAGGATCGACCAGACCATGGCGGCTATGTTCGACTGCTCCAGAACGCAGCCCTTCGGCTTTCCCGTCGTCCCCGAGGTGTAGACGATGAGCGCCACGTCGTCATCCCGGACGTCATCGAGGCAGTGGGAAGAGACGCCAGTGCAGTGCTCCATGTCACCGTGGGTACCGATGTCACCGTGGAAGCAGCCGTCGGTCACCGGAAGGCAGCCGATCCCGCGTCCTCTGGCGAGCGCCTCGGCGCGGGAGTCCCCCACGAGCAGGGCACAGCCGGAGTCATCGAGCTGGAAAACCACCTCGTCGTCGGTGAGCGCCGGGTTGATCGGGGTGAGGCCGGCGCCGAGAGACCAGGTGGCGAACATCGTGGTGATGATTTCGGGGACATTGCGCAGCAACACACCAACCACCGAACCGCGACCGATTCCGAACCGCGAGCGCAGTATGTGGGTTGTGGCCGCGACAGCGGAGGCGAACTCAGCATTGTCGAAACTGCCTCCGAGCCAGCTGAGGCAGGGTTCGTGGGGGTTGGTTCGGGCGCGGGCATGGGGCAGCCCCACCACCTCGGCGACGGGATAGACGGAGGATTCCGCGTCGATGAGGGCAGGATTCGAAGTCATCATGGCCTCACACTAGCCACGCAATGACGCACGTTCACTGGGCACGGTGACCAAATCACCATCGCCATTTCGGTCAAAGATACAAACACAGCTCGCGCTTTCGTCGACTCGGCCGTCCCCACGGGCCTCAATCGGCGGTACTGTGCAGACATGGTCGATCATCTGCTCTGGCCACCCAATGACGGGCTGAAGGCCGACAGCTCCACCGCGGAGGCGCGGACCCACGCGTCGCGGATCGCTGCGGGCATGACCCCGCACATTCCCGAGCTCACACGGCGGGTCTACGACTATCTGGCGACGAGGATCACCGAGCTCGGTGCCGAACCGGCTCTCCTCGATCTCCTCAGCGCAAGCATCGAGGGCAATGTCGAAACGATCCTCCACGCGCTTCAGCACGGCATCTCCTCGGACAACTTGGAACCGCCGACCGCCGCATTCGAATACGCCAGACGGCTGGCCCAACGCGGAATCTCCGTCAATGCACTGGTCAGGGCCTATCGTCTGGGGCAGCAGAGAATGCTCCAGAGCGCCTACGATTTTGTCATCGAGGACGAGGAGCTGCCGGCGGAGCTCGTCTCTGCGGTCTTCCAGCACCTCGTCGACGAGGTCTCGGAGTACATCGACTGGATTTCGCAGAAGGTCGCTGAACTCTACGAGCAGGAACGGGAATCCTGGCTGGCCAATCGCACAACGGCCAGGGAGACCCAGGTCAGACGCATCATCGCGGGGGAGCCCATCGACGTCGCGGCGGCCGAGCGGATCCTCGCCTACAGCCTCGGCGGTCGTCATGTCGCGGTCATCGCATGGACCCACCACTCGGCCCCTGACGCGAACGGTCAGCTGAGTCGGTTCACCGCAGCCATCAGAGACCTCGCCGGCGCGCTCGGCTCCCACCGTGCTTGCCTCATCATCGGCCGGGACCAGGACACCGCCTGGGGGTGGATCCCTGTGCCGACCGACTGGGAGTACGACGACTCTCTTCGCCGGCGTGTGCCGCCGTCGGGCTCGATCCATCTGGCGATCGGCTCCGCGCACGCCTTGTCCGCCGGTTTTCGCCTCTCCCATCAGGAAGCAGAACGCGTGCAGCGCGTCTGCATCGCCGGGCGCGCTCCCGCCGAGCTAAGATCACACGATGACCGGGGTATGGCCGTTACCTCGTTGCTGGCCCAGGACGTCGAAGCCGCTCGAGTGTGGGTGAGATCGGTGCTCGGTCCGCTGGCCGATGACACCGAGGCGAATGCCCGCCACCGGAACACCCTCTCGGCCTTTCTGCGCCATGAGCTCAGCTACACGGCGACAGCGGCCTCGATGACCATGCACAAGAACTCGATCCGGTACCGGGTCGAGATGGCCGAGGCGGCCCTCGGAGTGAGACTGACAGAGAACCGCTTGAACATCGAGTCCGCTTTGCACGCTCACCATTATCTCTATGGAACCGAGGGCTGACAGGCGGCAGCCTCACCTCGGCTGTGGCCGAGCGCCCCAGAGGGAAACACATGAAAGGGGCTCTCTGCCACGCTGATTCCCGCCCGAGGGACATTCGCCGCACGGAGCGTCCGGGTGAAGGGCCGTGTTGTATCGGGAGTACAAATTCTTCGCGGAGCTTCGGCTGAGCATCCATGGGATCCATGGCACATCCTCCCTAGGGTGATTCCAGGTCCACTTGCTCGACATCGGAGTCGGGCACCTGCCTGTGAAAGGAAGCGACATGGGACTCACAACTCCGGATGCTCCTCCGGTTGACGCTGAGACATTCGAATCCCTCCCCCTCTCGGAGAGAATCAGGGCCGTCGTCCTGCACTGGGTCGACTGCGGGTTCGGCTCACCGAAACTGTTCCACATCATCTACATCCTCAAGCTCGCCGTTCTCTACATCGGCGTCGGCGTCATCCTGGCCACGCTCACCTCGGGTATCGGCGCCCCGTGGCAGGTGGCTCAGTGGTGGAACGAGCCGATCGTGTTCCAGAAACTCGTGCTCTGGACGTTCCTGCTTGAGACCATCGGCGTGGCCGGATCGTGGGGGCCTTTGGCCGGTAAGTTCAAGCCGATGACGGGTGGTTGCCTGTTCTGGCTGCGGCCCGGCACCATCCGGATGCCGCCGTGGCCCGGGAAGGTTCCCGGAACCAACGGATTCAACCGCACGGTATTCGATGTGGTCCTCTATGCGCTGCTGCTCATTGCGCTCTTCGTCCCGATCATTCTGCCGGGGGTCACCGGATCGACCGTGGCCGCTGGCTCTCCCGAGGACCTCGGGAACCTGGTCAGCCCGCCGCTGTTGTTCGTGCCACTCGTGCTTCTCGTCATCATGGGACTGCGCGACAAGGTGATCTTCATCGCCGCCCGTGCCGAACAGTACGGACCCGCCGTTCTCATCTTCGGGCTGGTTCCCTTCCTCGGCAACGGCCTCGTCGACATGATCATTATGCTCAAGCTGCTCATCTTCTCCGTCTGGGTGGGGGCCGGAGTCTCGAAGATCGGCAAGCACTTCTCCTTCGTCATCCCGCCGATGATCTCGAATGCGCCGATCATCCCGGGCAAGGCGATCAGGCGCCTGCACTATCGCAACTACCCCGACGATGTCAGGCCGTCCCATCTGGCCTCCGGCATCGGGCACGTCCTCGGCACTCTCGTCGAGATCGTCACTCCGCTTGTCCTTCTCCTCTCGACGGATTGGACCCTGGCCCTCGCCGGGACACTGCTGATGATCCTCTTCCACGGGTTCATCACGAGCACCTTCCCTTTGGCTGTGCCCCTGGAATGGAATCTTCTGTTCATGTACATCGCGGGGTTCCTCTTCCTCGGCCACCCCAATGGGGACGGCTATGGGCTGGGCGATGCGAGCTCTCCGTGGCTCATCGTCGCGACCCTGGCCTGCCTGTTCTTCTTCCCCGTGCTCGGCAATCTTCGCCCGGACCTCGTCGCCTTCACGCCGTCGATGAGACAGTATGCGGGCAACTGGGCCTCGGCGCTCTGGGCCTTCCAACCCGGTGCCGAGGACAAGCTGAATGCCGTGAATCGTCCGACGAAGAACCAGGTCGACCAGCTGCAGGAGATGGAGTTCCCGCGGGTGGCGGCGGAGATCACGATGCTGCAGACCGCGGGCTGGCGATCGATGCACAGTCAGGGTCGTGGGCTGTTCTCGCTGCTGTACCATCACGTCAACGACGTCGATCGGGCCACGATCCGTGAGGCGGAGTTCTCCTGCAACTCGCTGCTGGGCTTCAACTTCGGTGACGGTCACCTCCATAACCACCATCTCATCGCCGAACTCCAGCGTCGCTGCCAGTTCGAGCCCGGCGAGTTCGTCGTCGCCTGGGTTGAGTCACAGCCGATCCACAAGTCGACTCAGGACTACATGGTCATTGACGCGGCCGTGGGTATCGTGGAACGTGGTACCTGGAACGTCGCCGACTGCGTCAAGGAGCAGCCGTGGCTTCCCAACGGACCGATTCCGCTCAACGTGACGTGGAGGGATCCGCACTACACTCCAGCCTCCCGGGCCACGGTGACATCAATGGAATCCGCTCCGCAATCCGCGGGTGCCCAGAAACCCGAGTCTGCGGTGAGGCATCACGACCTCGCCACGGAGCCGGCCCTGCAGGACGCCGCCGAGCGTGACTAGACGAGGAGCCCGAGAATGACGACCGCTGCTGTGATCGGCAGTGGACCGAACGGACTGGCGGCGGCCATCACCCTGGCCGCTGCCGGCGTCTCGGTCACTGTGTACGAGGCAGGTGATCGGGTGGGGGGCGGCGCCCGCAGCTCCGAGCTCACCCTTCCTGGTCTTGTGCACGACGACTGCTCAAGCCACCATCCTTTCGGACTGGCCTCGGAGTTCGCTCGGACGTTCCCGCTAGAACAGCACGGACTTGAATGGGCCTATACGGATGTCGAGTTCTCGCACCCTCTCGATGGCGGTCGCGGAGCCCACGCCGTGCGATCCGTGGTGGAGACCTCACGCACCCTCGGTGCGGATGCTGAACGATATCGGAGGTTCTTCTCCCCCGTGGCCTCACGGATGCCGACAGTTGCCGATGAGTTCCTCCAGACCCTCATCCACGTCCCCAGGCATCCCTTCCACCTCGCAACCCTGGGAATGCGGGCGGCACTGCCCGCGGCAGCCGTCGCGAGGTACTTCCGCACCGAGGAGGCCCGCGCCCTGTGGTCTGGAGTCGCGGCGCACACCTTCGGCCCATTCAACGCACCGCTCTCTTCAGCAATCGGCACGTCTCTTGCCTCGGCCGCACACTACTACGGCTGGCCGGTGGCAGTCGGCGGGTCGGGTCGGATCACCTCGGCGATGGAGTCGCTCCTTCTGTCCCTGGGCGGGCGGGTCGAGACCGGACGGAGGGTCGAGGACGTTCGGGAGTTGGGCAACCCGGATGTGCTCATGCTCAACACCGGTCCCGCCGAGGCGGCCCGCATCGCGGGCAGCTCACTCCCGGTGCATGCGGTGCGAGGTCTGGAACGATGGCACGACGGACCGGCGGCATTCAAGGTGGCGCTGGCGGTCGACGGCGGGATCCCGTGGACCTATGAGCCGTCACGACGTGCCGGCACCGTCCACCTCTCAGGAACCTACGAGGAGACGGCGTTCGCTGAAATGGAGACCACACGAGGCCGGATGCCGGAGAGGCCATATGTGCTACTCGCCCAGCAGCACCTTGCGGATCCCGGGCGGGCGAAGGGCTCGATTGTGCCGATCGACGCCTATGCGCATGTACCGAACGGCTACGACGGTGATGCCACCGAAGCGATCATTGACCAGATCGAACGCTTCGCACCCGGAACCCGTGATCGGATTGCGGCGGTGACGCCACGCGAGACTGCAGCTATCGAATCGCTCAATGCGAACTTCGTCGGCGGAGACATCCTCACCGGCAGGAAAGACCCACTCCAGCTGGTCCTCGGTCCGACACCGGGTGTCAACCCGTATCGGCTGAGTTCGCCCGGTCGCGATCGGCCGGGAGTCTATCTGTGTTCCGCGGCGGTCCCTCCTGGTCCCGGCGCCCACGGAATGTGCGGCTTTCTGGCCGCCAAACAATCACTGAAGGATATCGTCGGACGTAGCGAGCGAGCTCTCGCTGCTGGAACCACCCAGACGATCAATGCTGACGACTCATGAAGGAGAGACACCATGACCACTGACACCAACCTCGGCGGCGAACGAAGTCTTGCAGGCAGAACGATTCTCATGAGCGGCGGCAGTCGCGGGATCGGCTTGGCCATTGCCCTGCGTGCGGCCGCCGACGGCGCCAATGTTGCCATCCTGGCCAAGACCGGCGAACCGCACCCGAAGCTCGAGGGCACCATCTACACCGCCGCGGATCAGATCGACGAGGCCGGCGGTCACGCACTGCCGATCCTCGGTGACGTTCGCGACGAACAGTCTGTCGCCGAGGCGGTGTCGAGGACAGCCGAGACATTCGGCGGGATCGACATCGTCGTCAACAACGCGAGTGCGATCGACCTGTCGAAGACGGACGATCTGGCGATGAAGAAGTTCGATCTCATGCAGTCGATCAATGCACGAGGTTCGTTCCTCCTGGCCAAGACCGCACTGCCGCACCTGCGGAAGTCCACGGCCGCTCACATCCTCACGCTCTCGCCACCGCTCAATCTCAATCCGCGGTGGGCGGGCGAATACCTCGGCTACACCATGGCCAAGTACGGAATGTCGCTCGTGACCCTGGGGCTGGCTGAGGAACTTCGCGGCGACGGGGTTGCGGCGAACAGTCTGTGGCCGAGAACGACGATCGCCACGGCCGCAGTGGCGAACCTCCTCGGCGGAGAAGAGATGGTCGCCCGCAGCCGGACGCCGGAGATCATGGCGGATGCGGCCTGGGCCGTCCTCACCAGCGACCCACGCGAGGTCACCGGCAACTTCTTCATCGACGACGAGGTGTTGGCTGGCGAGGGCATCACCGACCTCTTCGTGTATGCCCACGATGAGTCGAAGTCAGGCACGGTCGGCCATGGCCCGGACGACCTCGAGCTCGACCTCTTCCTCGATGCCTGAGGCCGCGCCGGGGCAGCTCGCTGGCGTCCGCGTTGGACAGGTCGCTGGGCACAAGTACTCACGCACGCCTTTGCAGAGTCACCTCAGCGCGGAACCACCCCGTGCTTCTCACTGCGCGGCGGACTCCTCGTCGCGCTTGTCGAGCTCCGGGATCATCGGAACGCGCATGCCGCGCTCTTCGGCGACCTCGGCGGCACGGTCATAGCCGGCGTCGACGTGGCGGATGACGCCCATGCCCGGGTCGTTCGTGAGCAGGCGGGCGAGCTTCTTCGCAGCGAGCTCGGTGCCGTCGGCCACGGAGACCTGACCGGCGTGGATGGAGCGGCCGATGCCGACTCCGCCGCCGTGGTGGATGGACACCCAGGTGGCACCCGATGAGGTGTTGACCATGGCGTTGAGCAGCGGCCAGTCGGCCACGGCGTCGGTGCCGTCGAGCATGGATTCGGTCTCACGGTAGGGGCTGGCGACCGAGCCGGAGTCGAGGTGGTCGCGGCCGATGACGATCGGGGCCGAGATCTTGCCTTCGGCGACGAGCTGGTTGAACAGCAGACCGGCCTGCTGACGCTCCTTGTACCCGAGCCAGCAGATGCGTGCCGGCAGGCCTTCGAACTCGACGTACTCGTTGGCGGCATCGAGCCAGGTGTGGAGGTGCTCGTTTTCTGGGAAGAGTTCCTTCAGAGCTTTGTCGGTGACCTCGATGTCCTTGGGATCACCGGACAGGGCGACCCAGCGGAAGGGTCCGAGTCCTTCGCAGAAGAGCGGGCGGATGTAGGCCGGGACGAAGCCGGGGAATTCGAAGGCGCGCTCGTAGCCGGCCTTGCGGGCTTCGTCGCGGATCGAGTTGCCGTAGTCGAAGACCTCGGCCCCGCGGTCCTGGAACTCGACCATGGCACGCACGTGCTTGGCCATGGATTCTTCGGCGCGGATGGTGAACTTCTCCGCGTCCTGTTCGGCCTCGTCGTGCCAGTCATCGACGCTGACGCCGATGGGCAGGTAGGACAGCGGGTCATGCGCCGAGGTCTGATCGGTGACGATGTCGACCTCTGCGGCCTCAGGACGGTCGAGGATCATCGGCAGGATCTCAGCGGCGTTGCCGACGAGTCCCACGGACAGGGCCCGCTTGCTCTTCTTGGCCTCGATGACCTTGGCGAGTGCGGTGTCGAGATCGGTCTCGACCTCGTCGAGGTAGCGCTTGGACTTACGACGGTCCAGGCGGGTCTTGTCGACGTCGATGATGAGGCAGGCGCCGCCGTTGAGCGTCACGGACAGCGGCTGGGCCCCACCCATGCCGCCGCAGCCGCCGGTGATCGTCAGGGTTCCGGCCAAGGTGCCGTTGTAGCGCTTGTCGGCGATGGCGCCGAAGGTCTCATAGGTGCCCTGGAGGATGCCCTGGGTGGCGATGTAGATCCAGGAGCCGGCAGTCATCTGGCCGTACATCATCAGGCCCTCGGCCTCGAGCTCGCGGAAGTGCTCCCAGTTGGCCCAGTCGCCGACGAGGTTGGAGTTGGCGATGAGCACACGAGGTGCCCATTCGTGGGTGCGCATGACACCGACCGGCTTGCCCGACTGAACGAGCAGAGTCTCATCATCCTCGAGGTCATCGAGGGTGCGCACGATCGCGTCGTAGGCCTCCCAGGAGCGAGCCGCACGACCGGTGCCGCCGTAGACGACGAGGTCTTCGGGACGTTCGGCAACCTCGGGGTCGAGGTTGTTCATGAGCATGCGCTTGGGTGCTTCGGTCTGCCAGCTCTTGGCGGTGATCTCGGTGCCGCGATCGGCGCGGATCACGCGTGAGGGATCGTGCTGGGTGAACGACGGCTTCGTCGCTGCGGTGCTCGAGTTGGAGGTGCCCGAGGTTTCGGAGACGCTGGTCATGTGACTCTCCTTCTTCATTCTGTCTGACGGAGCGGAACGATTCTCATGTTCGGATCATGGCGAGCGGGAGCCAATCCCCCTCATTGTCATCGCTGACTACACATCCCATTCTGTCCTCTGCGCGGAAAAGCGATAGTGGCCTGGATCAAGTTCTGTCCGACATTTCGGACTGCGGTGTCGGTGTGCCTCAACACTGAGTCTCGCCAGCCATGGTCCATGCCTCCACAGCACTGGATAGCCGACTGGCGACTCCACAGACAATCCGACACCTCGGACGAAACTCGAGGTGAGAGCGTTGTATTCCTCTGTCTTCCCCGCAGAGGATGAAGAGCATGAACGCAACGAAGCAACTTCTCAGCGGGGTCAGGGTCGCCGACTTCTCCCGCGTGCTGGCCGGCCCTTATGCCACAGCCATGCTCGCCGATCAGGGCGCCGAGGTCTTCAAGATCGAAATGCCCGGCCACGGTGACGACTCACGCCACCTGGGCCCCTTCACCGACACCGGATCGACGTATTTCACGTCGCTCAACCGGGGCAAACGCTCCATCGAGGCCGATCTCAAGGATACCGAGCAGCATGCGCAGCTGCTTGACTTCATCCGCACCTGCGATGTCGTGGTCGAGAACTTCCGGCCGGGGGTCGCTGCGAAGCTCGGCCTGTCCTTCGAGGACATCAAAGCGGTCAAACCCGACATCGTCTACGCCTCGATCTCCGGCTTCGGACAGACCGGCGCACAGGCGAAACGGCCCGCCTATGATACCGTCATCCAGGCCCTGAGCGGACTCATGTCGTCCACTGGATTCCCGGACGGCTCCCCCACCCGCGTGGGCGAATCCATCGCCGATGTCTCCGCCGGAGTCTTCGCCGCCTTCGGCGTCTCGAGCGCGCTCTTCCACCGCCAGACCACCGGCGAGGGCTCCCACATCGACATCCCGATGCTCGACGTCATGCTTGCCATGCAGCCGACGAACACGGCCATCCACGCCGCCGGATCGACACCGAACCGTGTGGGCAACCGGCACCCGATCTCCGCACCCTTCGACACCTATGCCGCTGCAGACGGTCTCGTCGTCATCGCCGTGGCCAACGACAAACTCTTCGGCGTCCTCTCGGCCACGCTCGGCAAGCCCGGACTCGTCCTCGACTCGCGTTTCGCCACCGATTCCGACCGTTCGGACAACGATGACGCCCTGCGCGCCGAGATCGAGGAGTTCACCACCGGTCACACGGTGGCCGAGCTGTGCGCGATCTTCGACGCGGCAGGAGTTCCCAACTCTCCCGTCCTCAACTTCGCCGAGGCGGTCAACGGACCGATCACCGACGGCCGCGGACTCACCACCACCGATGCCCGCACCTGTCATACGCACCTGCGCCACCCCCTCCTCGTCGACGGTGTCAGGCCGACATCCGCGCTTCCGGTGCCCCACCTCGGCGAGCACAATGACGAGCTGAGCGCAGAACGAACTGACGCACCCCGTTCAGCAGAACCGACGAAGGAGTAGGACCATGGGATTCGACATCAGCGCGGACGAGCAGGAACTCGTCGCCGCCGTCACACAGATCAGCAGGGACGTGCTCGCCCCGCAGGCCGCGGCCGCGGATGCGAACGAACGCGTCTCGGACACAACATTGCAGACCCTCGCCGAGGTGGGGGTCCTCGGTCTCAACCTGCCCGAGGAATTCGGTGGGCCCGGCGTCGGGTCCGTGGCGATGAGTCAGATGGTCGCCGCAGTCACCGAGGCGTGCGCCTCGACGGCGTCGATCATCACCGCACAGTTCCTCGCCACCGACTCGATCCTGCTCGGCGGCACCGATACCCAGCGCGAGAACTGGCTGCCCAGGGCCGCCGCCGGTGAGATCATCGGTTCCTTCGGACTGACCGAACCGGGTGCGGGATCCAATCCTGCTGAGATGTCGACGAAGGCGACGAAGGTCGATGGCGGGTGGCATCTCAAGGGCACCAAGTGCTTCATCACGAACGCCGGATTCGCCGACTTCATCGTCGTCTACGCAAAGACTGATGTCGAGGCCGGGCACAAGGGAATCAGTGCATTCATCGTCGACACCAAGGCCGCCTCGGCGGGGCTGGATTTCAATCCTCCGGAGAAGACCATGGGTCTGCGCGGCAGCCCGGTCTACGAATTCGTCATCGACACGATCGTGCCCGATGACGCACTGCTGGGCGTCGAGGGCGAAGGCTTCACCACGGCCATGCGCGTCCTCGACCGGGGCCGCATCGAGGTCGCGGCAATGAGCCTGGGCATCGGCAAGGCCGCCCTCGACGCAGCCGTGGCCTGGGCCGGCGAGCGCAGGATCAGCGGCAAGCCCCTCAACCGGCTGCAGGGCATCGCCTTCAAACTTGCGGACATGTACACGAAGTACCGTTCGGCCTGGCTGCTGACGATGGACGCAGCAGAGCAGAGGGACGCTGAGGTGGACTTCACCAGGTCCTCGGCCACAGCCAAGCTCGCTGCGTCAGAGGCTGCCGCGTTCATCGCCGACGAGGCGCTGCAGATCCACGGCGGCTACGGCTTCACCAGGGACTTCCCGCTCGAACGCTACGTCCGCGATGCCAGGATCTACCGCATCTATGAGGGTTCCTCGGAGATCCAGCGCACGATCATCGCCAGGTCGCTGTCGAACTGAACCCGTCGAAACAGACCCGAAACCTGCATCGGAATACGATCAGTTCGGGGTTCAAGGGTGATCGATTCGCCCATGAACCCCACTATTCATTCCACGACCGCGATGATCCGATATGTCGGACAGTTTGTGTGACTCAGGTCTCGTATCGCTCTGATTTCGGGTGTTGACTGGGTCTGATTCATCATTCTAAGGAGAAACCCATGGCGAGCTCATCCAATTCGGGGATCGAGAAACGATCCATCGAAATGGTGCCTGACAATGAACGTCACGGCACCGCACGTTCCCAGTTCACGCTGTGGTTCGGCGCCAATACCCAGATCACCGCCATCGTCGACGGAGCACTCGCCGTCGTCTTCGGTGCCGATGCGCTGTGGGCCATCATCGGCCTGCTCATCGGCAACATCATCGGCGGAATCGTCATGGCCCTCCACTCCGCGCAGGGCCCACAACTGGGTCTGCCGCAGATGATCTCCTCCAGAGCTCAGTTCGGCATCATCGGGGCGATCATTCCGCTGGTGCTCGTCGTGCTCATGTACATCGGCTTCGCCTCGACCGGTGCAGTACTCTCCGGCCAGGCCGTCAACCTCATCATCGGCGTCGATACGCCGGCAGTGGGCATCGTCATCTTCGGCGCGCTGACCGCTGCGGTCGCCCTGCTGGGCTACAAGTACATCCACGTGCTCGGCCGGATCTCCTCAGTCACGGGCCTGCTCGGGTTCCTTTTCATCACCTACTGCGTGTTCACCAAGGTCGACGTTCCCGGACTGATCTCCAACTCGTCCTTCGCGTTTCCAGCATTTCTCTCAGCGATCGCGCTGTCTGTGGGCTGGCAGCTGACCTACGGCCCTTACGTCGCCGACTACTCGCGCTACCTGCCGCGCTCGACCCCGGCGTCGAAGACCTTCTGGTTCACCTTCGGCGGCTCGGTCATCGGGTCACAGTGGTCCATGACTTTGGGCGCCCTCATCGGCGCTGCCGCAATGACCGAGACCGGAAACTCATTCGTCGAGAACCAGGTCAGCTTCGTCGGTGACATCGTCGGCGGAGGCGTCTACGCGCTCCTCATCTTCATCGTCATCCTGCTGGGCAAGCTCACCGTCAACACGCTCAACGCCTACGGTGCGTTCATGTGCACGCTGACGATCCTCACCTCTTTCGGGGAGAAGACGAACATCCGTCGCTGGACGCGTGCGGTCTTCGTCATCGGCATCGTCACCCTGACCGTGCTTGTGGCGCTGTTGGCGTCGGAGGACTTCCTCGCGAACTTCAAGAACTTCGTCCTCGCCCTGCTCATGGTCTTCACTCCATGGAGCATCATCAACCTCACCGACTTCTACCTGATCTCAAAGGACCGCTTCGACATCCCCGCCTTCTACGACCACAAGGGCCGCTACGGCAAGTGGAACTGGCGAGCCTTGGTGGCCTATGGAGTCGGTGTCGTTGTGCAGATTCCGTTCCTCGCCCAGTCCTTCTACACCGGACCCATGGTCGAGAAGCTCGGCGGCGCAGATATCTCGTGGATCGTCGGCATCGTGGTGACATTCCTCCTCTACTTCTTCATGCTCCGCAACCGCAGCGTTGCCCCCTCGGAGACCATCTACCCGGATGTGGAGGCACTGGACGCCCAGCGCAGCCGAGGCTAAAGCTGGAGTCACCGCAGCAGCGGGAACATCGCGAGTGCATGCGGAAAATGCACATTTCAAGTCAGGCTGAGTAGGTTGCAACCTACTCAGCCTGACTTGAAATGTCTGCCGACAGGTATCACCCGGCGACTGGCCCACCTGCACATTCGCGCTTCTCGATTGACCGATAAGAAATGTTACTGATAAGTTCTACCCTCGAGTAGGATTGTGATGCCTGTCACCATACAGGCCTTGCATCAGAGACGATCGGAAGGACGGGCACACTTGTCCCGTCGGTCGGCGACACCACAACTGTTCGCGCATTCTCAATGCCGAGACACATGACAGAACAGGACCAGACACATATGGGCACGTCCCGTCATAGAACGCTTCCACACGCACGACGCTTCGCAATGCTGAGCGCTGCCACCATCACCGGGCTGACACTCGCACTTGGCACAGTGTCGGCACCCGCCCAGGCACAATCTTTGGTCCCGCAGAGCGAAGACGAAGCCAAGAGCATGATCGAGGACAGGCAGGCCGAAGACTCGGACTCCCTGAACAGAAGCAATGTCCCAGAGAGCGTCAGCGTCGAGGATGCGAAGGCAGCCGTCGACAAGTCGGATGAGATCTCCACTGCTGATGTCGAGTACGCAGCAGCGCTCGAAGACCTTCCCGACTCCGGCGTCCCCGAGGACTTCTACCAGACGCCGGACCAGTTGCCGGAGGAGAACGGCGGCGTGGTCAAGCAGACGCCGTCGAAGTTCTACGTCGATCCCATCAAGCTCATTGAGCACAATGCGAAGTCCACGACGTATATGTACAAGACCACCGACGAAAAGGGCACAGCACGAGCGGCCACTGCCACGCTGCTGACCCCGGAAGGTGCGGAGGGCGACGCGAAAGACGCTGTCGTCATCTCACCTGGCACGCAGGGCATCGCCGATAAATGCGCTCCCAGCCGGCAGATGGCAATGGGCACCGAATATGAGGGCATCTCCGTGACCTCTGCGTTGGCGGCGAAGCGTCCGGTTCTCGTCGTCGACTATGTCGGGCTCGGCACCGAAGGCGCACACAGCTACCTCAACCGCGTGGAGGAAGGTCGATCCGTCCTCGATGCGGCCAAGGCAGTTCAGAACGTCGAAGGCAGCACCATCAATGAAGACACGAAGCTTCAGCTGCGCGGCTACTCGCAGGGCGGACATGCCACGACCGCGGCATTGGAACTCGCGGATGACTGGGCGCCAGACCTCAGCCTCGCCTCCGCCTCGGCGGGTGCCGTTCCGACGGACCTCTACAAGACGGTCTCCGGCCTCTCCAGCATGCAGACAGGACTCCTGCTCTACGGAGTCTCCTCGTTCGCCGATCAGGCAGATGTCGACCTGACTGAATTCCTCAATCAGGAAGGCCTGGACAGAGTCGAAAGCGCCTCCAACCAGTGCACGATCGAAGCAGTCCTGTCGAACGCCTTCCTCGACACGAGCACTCTGACGAAGGACGGAAGTTCATTCCAGGACCTCGTCCAAGAGAAGTTCATGGATGTTGCCGATAAGCAGCGGTTGGGAGATGCCGAGATCCCAGACATCCCGGTCCTCGTCAACCACAGCCGCCTCGATGACGTCGTGCCCTTCGAACTGGGCAAAGAACTGGCCTCGAAATGGTGCGACGCCGGCCACAAGGTTGCGTTCGAGGGCAATCTCGGCCCGACGCACATCGGCGGCTACATCGCCTCGCTGCCTCGCGTCGAGTTGTTTACGAATCGCACCTTCGACGGCAAGGCACCCGTTGACAGCTGCTGGAGATTGTGAGGACAGCACAATGAGCTGACCCTCAAGACCAACACCATGAAGTGCGGTGCCGCCTGTTCACTAAGCAGGCGGCACCGCACTTTTCGTTGTGCGCTGCACTTGTCGGTAGGCACCGCTTCGCCTGACCGCGCCGGTCAGACACTCCTCAGATCTTGAGGTAGGACAGGAACATCGACACCAGCGTCGCCACGACGACCGAGTTGAAGACGAAGGCGACAATGACATTGCTGCGCACCATCTTCCATCCCTCGCGGGTGATTGCTCGCCCTGGCAGAGCTGCCGTCATCGTCGAGGACAGCACCGCGAACGTCAGATAGTCACCGAATGCCCGCTCTTCCGGCATGTCGAACTCGAGTTGCCTGGCGCCGAGGCTTCCCCCTCCGCCGAGGTCGAGTCGCATGAACTCCAGAGCAAACGAGTACACCATGACCGACCACGAAGCGACCACGTTCGCCAGCCCGAGAATCACGGATAGGACGATGCTCCCGTCCGAGCCCATGGTGACGAGGTAGATGTTGAGCACGATCGCGACGTACGCAGCCAAAGTCGCCCATGACACGGCCCCGCCGTTGCTGAAGTATCGCGACCACCAGCGCCGCTTGCGAGCCAGCGCCCAGCGCGAGTGCACTATGAGCTCGGTTTCGTCGAGCTCGTGCAGCCCGGCGTGAGTCCACAGCAGATAGATCAGCGCGAAGATCGGCCATGCGAAGAGGAAAATCGCGATGAGCTTTTCAACGACATCCCCCAGCTGCCCTGCCTCCGCACCGAGCGGGTTGAAGTCGAGGCCCAGGACGAGCACGAGGCCGACGACCAGGGCTGGCACCATCGCCACGTTCGCCCGCATATCGTCGGTGATCGTGATCATCTGGCTGTGCGTGGGCCTCATGACGGGGCGGCTCCGCTTCGTTCGTGGCTGCTGAATTTGTCTTCAGCGTAGCCGAGACCCGATCAGAGCCCGTTGACGAATTCGAGCAGTCTCTCGTCGCTGCGCGGTGGGCCGACGATCTGCACCGACTCGGGTTTCGCCGGCTTGGCCGACCCAGGTGAGTTGGCCCCAGCTGCCATGCGGCTCTGGGCCTCCCCCACGGTTGCTCCGATCGGCAACGTCACTGCCGGCCACCCGAGAACGTTGAAAGGCAAGGAGTAGCGCATGAATTTCGCGGCAGACTCCGGTCCGAGCTCATCCCACGCAGCCACTTCACCGTCCATGGCAGGCGTGATGATGAAGTCAACGTCGTCGAAGAACGATTCGGCGGTAGCCCGAAGTTCTTCCAAGGAAGCCACATTGGACTGATACTCGGCCTCGGTGATGTTCTGGCCCGATAGGATCTTCGCCCAGACGCCTGGCTGGTATTGCTCGCCCTGGTCATCCAGGAACTGCTTGTGCAGAACATAGGCTTCATAGCGGCGCACAATGTCATAGAAGTCGATCCCCCGCTCAATGAGCTCCGTCAGATAATCGACGTTCGCCGAGGTGGTCGTTGCCTTCCCCGATCCACTGAGATGTTCGCTCGCCCACGCTCGTACCCCCGCGGCCGATTCGTCTGCCGCGTTGAGTAGGCTCAGGTCGATCCTCGGCGTCTCTGCAGGTGAGGAGACTGCAGGACTTGCATCCGCCCCATTCCCAGAGATCACCCTGAAGGCTGCGGTGAGCAGCGGCAGGTCTCGTGCGAACAGGCCCACCGTGTCGAAGGACGGCGACAGTGGGAAGACCCCTTCGGCCGAGACTGTGCCGAAGGTCGGTTTGAACCCGATGACGCCCTGACAGGCGGCGGGCACTCTCACGGAACCTGCGGTGTCAGTTCCCAGCGCCAACGGCACCACTCCGGCAGCAACGAGAGCTGCCGACCCCGAGCTTGACCCACCGGTGCACAGCGCGGGGTCAACCGGGTTGATGACTCGCCCGAAAGCACTCTCATCACCGAGGATGCCGTAGGAGTACTCCTGACAGTTCGTCTTCACCACCGGCAGCGCACCGGCGCGCTCCAAGAGACTCACCACCGGAGCCGATGCACTCGGGTCGGGTCCACTGCTGACGTTCGACCCCATCGTCGTGGGGAATCCAGCCACATCGATGACGTCCTTGACCGCGAAGGGAATGCCCTCGAGAGCTCGTGCTTCTTCACCGGCAGCGGCACGCTCCGCTGACTTCTTCTCAAGGGTGCGTGCGCGATCGCCCATCACCGAGGTGACGGCATTGAGGTCTCGACCGATTCCTTCGACTGCAGCCAGTGTCTGTTCGAGGCTCTGCATTGAACCCTGCTCCCCTTGCGCTCCGTTGGTTTCGCCCACGCTCCTCATCGTGCCAGATGATTCTGCTCCAAAATTCCCGGACATACGTGTCTCCTCAGATTCAGACATGGGTCGGCCGATCTCGCTTCGCCAACAGCACGAAGAGCGCGGCCAACAGATTCGCAGCGATCAGGTAGAGCGCGACCGGGACCCAAGATTGGAACGTCGTATAGAGAAGGACCGAAATCAGTGGTGCGGGTGCGGAAGAGATCAGTCCTCCCACCTGGTAGGAGATCGATGCTCCGGTGTACCGCACATTCGGCTTGAACAGGCCGGAAATGAAGCCCGAGGAGGTCGCGTACACGGTGGAATGCGCAATCGGGAAGGCGATGATCATAGCGATGATCGCTCCAATGAATGTCCCCGTATTGATTGCCAAGAAGATAGGAATCGTTGCCAATGCTGTGATGATGCTTCCCACCAGCATCATCGTCCGCTTACCGTGCCTGTCCGCGAATATCGCGACTAGAGGTATTGCAATGACGTCGAAAGATGCACCTATGGCAATAGCCAGAAGCACCTCTCCCCTTGTTAGTTCCGTCGACTCCGGGGCATAGGACAATAGATAGACGCTGGCGATGTAGAACAGTGTGTTCGACCCGACTAGCGCGTGTCCTGTAAGTGTTCGTGCCAGCGGCGTGGCTGCTATTCATCGGTC